>JBDLIU010000006.1:0-40170 GCA_039714715.1 Bacteroidota bacterium | reverse complement strand
GTAGCGTCTCGCTACGACCAGGTTTATGAACTACCTCTTTAGGATAGATCGGTTAAGCACCTTCTTATTCTCTGTCTCGATCATAAGAACATACATGCCGCATGGGATGTTATTTGTATCAATCGTGATATCATATGCACTATCCAATCGCTTGTCTAAGAAGACTTTGCCGGATAAATCTACAATTACAAGTCTTTTAATCTTATGTGACCTGTCTATTTCAATTGTCAGTTGATTGTCGAATGGATTAGGATAAACGGAAATCTCCTCCTTGGTTAGATCATCAAGAGCCATGATAACTGATAAGTTAACCGTTACAGTTGAGTCACACCCATGGATAGACTCAAATACCTTGGTGTATGTTCCAGTCTCCGTCAGGATTTGATTTCCTAATATAAACTCTTCACCATACTCAATACTTAATGTTTGTGTCTCATTATAAGTCGGATTCATAGTAAGTGTGAGATTAACTAAAGAGTCATTACCACTAACCGCCTGGAATAATTCTTTATAACTACCAGGTTCAGATAGCTCCTGAGTTCCTAGAAGATATGTTTCCCCTTCGCAAATTGCTACTACGGTGTCAGTGATCACTCTATCAAAGTACCTTTTCACATTACTTGCAAAATCAACTTTGGAGGTTTTGTCATTAACCGATTCCATTGGAAATGCGAGGTAAACCATGCGCGCGTCAATTTCACCAGGTCCAAATGGCCCTGAAAAAGCCATACCGGCTGCGCTACCGTCTTGGTAACGCATGATTTTCTGTCCACCATTGTTAGGAGTTAGTTCATCAGGGTAGTCTTCCATATAAATTACCCCATAATCTAGTGAAACACCAGCAAATAAGGTTTCGACTATGCCGGTTGCAGGGCCATTATTGGAACTACCATCGTCAGCCAATGTGGCTTTTAAGTAGTTAGTATAGAAATTACGATCCGAGGTAGTCCCCTTATAATACAAATCCCATCCAATCTCCGATCCTGTTACAAACAGATTGCCGCCATTTTCCAGGTATAGTCTTACCCTATATTGTTCTGATGAGCTGAATGTTTCATCTACGGTTGATTCATCTCCCGTGAACCAGATAACATAGTCGTAATCAAGTAAGCTTATCTGGCTTGCGGAGATCATCTCATTAGCAACTACATCAATTGCGTAATCCCTGCCAGGTAATGCTTCGAAGACCTCCAGATAATCCGCACCAAATGTATGGGTTGATCTTCCCCATGAACCACTTCCACTAAAACGGTCAAAACCATCTACAATTAACAGTTTTTTATTCAAATTGCTATTAGCGTAACCATATATATCAGATGCAAAGCTTTCTTTGCCATCGGTTGTGACTGCTACAAGCTTGATATTATGGGCATTAGCTACACTAGGCACTATAAAATCATTACCTGACTGAAAGGAATAACTATCAGTTATTTCATTCAATTGTGATTCACCTGCAGCTAATTCCCAGTTTTCAGGATTATTCAACGTACTGTAATACAATCGGTATCCGCTTACATAAGTTTCAACATTTAGGCTCCAGGATATGTCTATACCACCTGTATTATTGTGTGTAACTTGAGTCAATATGGGTGCTGGTGGTGCAGGACAAACACCATTATTGCAGTTATTAAATTCTGAAACAACATCGTAATAGATAGCGTCAACCAGATTTTCCCACCCGCTTATTGGGTCAGCATAACCATTAGCTAAAATTGTTAGACTGGCATTTATTTCTGGTATGTAACAGGCAAAGCCTTTATAACCACTTAGCGTACCGGTATGGCCATAGTAGAAGTTACCATCGTCAGAGTACCATAATCGCGTACCAAGCCCATAATTGGTGTTTGCGAAAGAGGGAGTTATCATGGAATTCTTTGAGGCAACTGTCAAAAAATCGCCATCAAAAACTGCATTTAAAAATCTTGCTACATCTTTTGGGGTAGAGACCACAGCCCCTGCTGTACTTACAGGACTTTTATGGTATTCATATGCCCTGTAGTTTTCAGCAAGCCCCGGAATTTTATTGCCAGGATCGCTACTATCATCTAAAAAGGTGTTGTTGAGGTTCAATGGTTCAGTAATCCATTCAAAGAGCGCCTGTTCAGGACTGACTCCCAGAATTTCATTGATTAACATTCCAAGAATATAAAACCCGGTATTTGAGTAATTGTACTTTTCTCCCGGCTGATGTGTCAAACCATTAGGGATGGAATAACCAAGCACCTCACTGTCAGTCCAGACTTTATATGGATCACCCACAGCGGCTGACCAGAAGCTGTTGCTGTCAAAATGATCGTAAATCCCTGAAGAATGATTCATTATCTGTCGGATAGTAATCGTCTGATCCAAACCTGCAATAGAAAGATAATCACTTAGAGGATTGTTAATATCTATTAACCCTTCTTCTTGCATACGAAGCAGTAAGGCAGAGGTAAATGTCTTTGAAATACTGGCAACTATAAATTGTGAGTTTTCATCAATAGGCGAAGAGGTAATGGTATTACCAATTCCAACAGATGTAAAAACGGTATCTTTTGATGGAGTAATTACTGATACTCCAACACCTGGAATGCCAGAGGAATTACCCCAATATGTTTGCAGAGTACTGTTTAAACGTGATTCAAAATCCTGTGCATAAACATTGTTACCAATGATTAATACCAAGAGAATACCCGAAATCAGTCGAATCATAGTAATTAAAGAGATAGATTTTTATTAAGAGTGCTAATATATGGATTTTGTTAATGGGAGTTAACAAAAATCTAGTCATAGCATATTTGTGCCTACTTTTCCATCAAAGAATTAAGAGTTGTGAGCTTGTTAGCACTAAGCATTGTCGATGTGTTGAACCACCCAATCTACATAAAAATCAACCACTTCATCCTTATTATGCTCATAATGTGTTTCATGCTTTAATCCCGGCCACAATTTAAGAGTTGCATTAGGGGCATTGCTCACAAATTCTTCGCTGGCTAAATGTGAGGTAATACCATCGGCATCGCCATGAGCAACTAAAAGTGGTATCGATAATCTTGAGGCATTATCAATTGCTTCGAGACCATACTTATAAATTTCATTATATATTCTGGCTGAGATCATTTCATGAATCAGCGGATCAGACGTATATCTTTCCTGCACTGCTTTTACACTTGATATTTCTTCAGGATCTAACTTGGCCGTTTGTACGAAAGATGGATATATAACATTCATGGTTTTTGCCAGGAATAGTTGAATCCATGTAGGTTGCATTGAAAGCTTAAACCATGGTGATGTAGCCAATGCACAACAGAAATTGTTTTCAGGGTGGTGCAACAGGTAGTTGACAATAATATTACCACCCATGCTATGACCATATAAGACTCTGGGAAGATCGTTGTCTTCCTTATCAAGATATTTTAAAACCACATCAATACATTCAAAAAAATCATCGAAGGAATTAATCACACCTCTCTTACCTTCAGATTTGCCATGCCCAATTAAATCAACTCCTATCACCGAAATGTTTTTATTATTGATGTGAATAGCAACCTCTTCAAACCATGCAATATGTTCCCCAAATCCATGTACTAAAACTACTATTGCAATAGGATTTTCTGCTTGCCAGTAAATTCCATATAAAGATTTGTCCTGCAACCTTAAATTAATTTCACTCTTTGTCATTTGATGGTGTATTTTTGTCTCAGTTAAAAATGTAAAGTTAACATCTGATCGTGAAAAAACCGGAGTGGATATTTGTTATCGTTTTGATATTAGTAGGAGCATATTTTAGCTATCGTTACTTTGCTAAGCCCGAAAAATTTGTGCCATTACAGATGGTGCCCAGATCAGCCGTAATTGTTTATGAAACAAAAGATCCTTTAGAGATAGTTTCATCATTATATGAATCTGATCATTGGCAAGACCTGAAATCAATAGATGCGGTTGCCACAGCATCTGGGGTAATTAATAATATTGATAGCCTGGTAAGCAAAAATCCTTCATGGGAGAAAGCTTTAGTTAATAACCCAATCCTTGTGTCTCTTCATGTAACAGGCAGTGAATCATCTGGATTTATGTATTTTATTCCTGAGGGCAATGGAACAAGAGAATTACTTGAGGAGTTACTTCAGAACTATGCAGGCACTGCAGTGGTAAAATATGGAAGCAGGGAATATGAAGGTGTAATGGTACATCAATTGAAAGCACAAGAGATTGAAATCTCCTTTATTAATTATAAGAATTATTTAATTATAAGCACCTATGGGTACCTGGTTGAAGACGTAATAAGAAATATCAATGCAGAGTTAGCTGATAACTTCACTAACTCTAACTCAGAATTGCTGCAAGTACCTAAACTTGAAGATGACGATGGCAACCTGTACCTTAACGGTCCTCTGCTTACAACATATTTTAACACTTTGCTACCTGCTTTGCAACCTGTAGCTAATGAGTTGTCAAAATCACTCTTTTTAGACATGAGCCTGTCTGCTGAGGAGTTGTTTTTAAGTGGTTTTTTATTTGAGAAGAAACAGAACGACTTTGCAGGAGTTTTTAAAGATCAGGAAGCCGGAACACCTGGTACACTTCGACTTGTACCTGAGAATGCCGCACTGGTAATGACTTTAAGCCTTTCTGATGTTGAACAATGGTATGAGAAGTGGAATGCAATTTTCCCTGTTAATTCGACTGATACTGGGTCTGGCAATGATTTTATTAAATATACTCAGGGCGATTTAACACTGATGACTTTTAGCTCAAATATTAAAGACAAAAAGGATAAGCTATTAATTGTAAAGTTATCTGACAAAGAAGGTATGCTCAACTTCCTCAATAGAAAAGCGGAAACTATAGCAACTCAAAAGTCCGATAGCGTGTATTTTGAACAATATGCTAATCATACCATTGGGTTAATAGATAAAGGGGAGTTTGTTAGTGAGATTTTTGGTTCACCTTTTGAAGGATTTTCTACTTCTTATTTTATGCTCTATGATAATTACCTGGTAATTGGTACATCAGCAGAAAGAATAAAAAAATGGCTTGCAGATATTGAAGATGACTATGTCTGGGGCAGGTTACCTGAAAAAAATAGCTTTATTAATGAGAAACTAAAGGAAGTGTCATTTGCAGTGATACTTAATAATCCGAGATACTGGAGCCTTGCCCGTGATGGGTTTAACAAGAAACATATGAATTGGTGGCAGAAAAATGAAAAAGCCTTAAAACAATTCGGAATGGCTTACTACCAGTTTACCAATCTCGATAATCGTTTCTATTCCGAAGCCAATATTATACACCAACCTCAAATGGTCGAAACAGGCCAACAGGTACTGGAAGATGTTTACCTAAGCCAGCTTACAAATAGCTTGATGGTCAAACCAAAGCTGGTGAAGAATCATAACAATGGGTCATGGGAAACATTTGTACAGGATTCGTCAATGCAGATTTTATTAATAAGTAACCAGGGAGAAATTCTTTGGCAAGATTCACTTAACGCTAAAATTGCTACGGAGATCTACCAGATAGATTATTATAAAAATCGTAAGCTCCAATATTTATTTGCCACTGATTCAGCAATACATGTAATAGACAGGAATGGTCAATATGTTAGCGGTTATCCTGCTGCTGTATCTGGGGGGAAGATTAAACATTTAACCCTGATTGACTATGATCATAGTAAGAACTATCGTTTCTTAATCACAGACCATACCGGCAATTTGAAGATGTTTGATCAGAAAATGAATAACTTGGAAGGCTGGGATCCTCTAGCATTAAAAAGCAAAATAAGTGATCAGGTTTACCATGTGAGAGTAAGAGGCAAGGACAGAATAGTTGTAGGCCTGGAGAATGGGATTATCGATTTAAAAAACAGGAGATCAGAAGAACAAAAGGGCTTTCCCTTTGACCTGGCATATAATTTAACCAGTCCATTACACTTTGAAGTAGGAAGTACATTTGAATCAGCAAGATTTACTACAGTATCCTCTGACGGGATGATCGCTGAATTCGACTTGAATGGTAAAATGTATGCTCGTAATCAGCTTTATCAGCCTTCGGGAACAGTAGAATTTACTATGGTTTTAGACCCTGCACAAAATGAATATATAATAGCACGTCAGGATTATAACAGATTGGCATTGATTACCTCAAAAGGAGATGTGATTTTCGAAAAAGACTATCAATCAGGTAATCTCCTTGATGTTCAATATTATTCACTTGGAGTAGATAAGCAACTTTATATTGTAAGAGACACAATTGAAGGAGCACTCTATTTATATAATAAAGATGGATCGCTGATTAACGTTGATGAATTATATAGTGATTACCCTGTTTCAGTAATCTATAGACAGTCGCAGGCAAAATGCTATATTTACTCTGCTTTTGATCAATCTTTAGAAGTTAGAAGTTTCGAATATTAATTATTACTAGTCATGAAGTCATTTTGGTTTATAGGTTTATTATTTATCTCTTTAACCGGTTTTACGCAAATTGTAGACCTCTCCTCACCAAGGGCGGCATATAAAACATTTTATGACAACTTATCTAATGTCGAAAATCCTGATGTCAGGAGCGCCTCAAGGGTTATCTATACCCAACATGTTTTTAGTAGGAGAAAGAGAGTCGAACTGGTAGGAGACTTAAAAACTTATATTGATGCCTCTGGTATTACCATTATTTCAGATTCAATACCTGATGATCATAAATACCTGGATACACTCACTGATAAACATGAATATACAGTCATCGAAGGAATTACCCTTCAAAAGATTGGAAGAAACTGGCATTTTTCAAAAAATACAGTCAACTCAATTCCTGATCTGGTACCCAAAGAGGTAATTTCAGAAGATTCTTTATCACCCAAAAAACCAATAAAAAGGTTTGATGCGCAAAAACAATACGAAGCACAGCTGGAAGAAATTGCCAGAATGCCTGTAGACCTATCCTCTCCGTATGCAACAGTAAAATTCTTTTCAGATAATATTCATGTAAGTCCTGAACTAGCATCTCGGATAATATCTAGTAGTGATATTCCTAATATGGACGAGAGGATCGAGATAGTTGAAAAACTTAACAGGTTCCTGGAAGGCAAGGGAGTTTACCTGGACCTCGATAAGGTGCCGGATGATCCTGACTATGCTGATAGCACTAAATCTAATGTTCATACATTCGGGATCAGTTATCGGTTTGCTGAGATTTACATAGAGAAGGCAAATAACCAGTGGCTCTTATCCAAAGCATCTGCAGAAAAAATTCCCGAATTATATGATACAGCATTTCCTTTTGGGTCAGATAGACTTTTAAAATACCTGCCCAAGGGTGGCAGAGGAGAACTGTTTGGTCTGTATTCATGGCAGTACATTGCAATATTTATCATTGTTGTTCTAATTTATTTGATTTTCAGGTTTCTTAATTGGTCTATCAGCTTTTTGGTGACAAAGATTCTGTTTCGGTTTGGCTATAGAGAGGTTGCAAGAAAATATGTGCCATCAATAGCTAGACCAATAGGAATACTGTGTGGTTTTATCTTGGCTGAGATGGCAACTCCATTTCTTCAGTTACCGATAAAAGTAGCTGCATTTATTTCTGTAACCGTAGAGGTGCTGATTCCATTATTTGCCACGTTGGCAATTTATCAGGCGGTGAAACTAATTGGTCTATATCTTGAAAAGATGGCATTAAAGACCGAATCTACTTTTGACGATCAGTTAGCACCTATTATAACAAAGACACTTAGAGTCTTTGTTATAATTATTGGAGCCACTTTTGTGCTCAGAAGCCTTGATGTAGATCTCGCTATAGTATTAGGCACCTTGTCAGTTGGAGGTTTGGCACTGGCCTTAGCCGCCCAGGATACCATTAAGAACTTCTTTGGCTCATTGATGATTTTTGTTGACAAACCATTTCATGTTGGCCACTGGATTACTACAACGGATGGTATTGACGGAATTGTTGAAGAGGTAGGTTTTCGTTCAACAAGAATCAGAACATTTGAAAACTCTTTAATAACTGTTCCCAATGGAAGGTTATCAGATGCTGCAATTAATAATTATGGCTTAAGGGCCTACCGCAGATTTAGGACTCATTTATCTGTTACTTATGATACCCCTCCTGACCTTCTTGAATTGTTTATTAAAGGATTAAGAGAAATTATTGACAAACATCCACACACAAGAAAAGATTATTATCATGTATATATGAATGATATGGGATCGCATTCTTTGAATATCCTGTTTTATATTTACTTTATTACACCTGTCTGGGGAGATGAGTTAAAATACAGGCATGAAGTAATATTATCCATTATAAAGCTGGCTAAAGAACTGGGAGTTAATTTTGCCTTCCCTACACAAACATTGCATATGGAGAATTTCCCTGGGCAGATGTCGCTTTCACCTACATATGACACCATTGATAAACTTGAACCTAAGTTGGAGAAATTTTTTGTTGAGCAATCAAAAAAGTAGGATAATGACAACAAGCAATAGCAAAGCGTAATCAAAAACTTTTTGAAATATTTGATTAAAAATAAAATCCATCTATTTTTGCACTCCCAACAAATCAAAGGGGTAGGAGAAGTCTTGCCATATTGTTGGGAAAGTTCATGAATTTAATGACTTAGGGGGGATACCAAAGCGGCCAACTGGGATGGACTGTAAATCCATTGTCTTATGACTTCGAAGGTTCGAATCCTTCTCCCCCCACGTTTTGAAATTACATATTCAAATATTACAAACATCAAGCATTTAAGTTTGGTGTTTGAGTTTTGAAAATGGGAATTTCTATTGCGGGAGTAGCTCAGTTGGTAGAGCGACAGCCTTCCAAGCTGTAGGTCGCGAGTTCGAGACTCGTCTCCCGCTCTAATCACGCCTCTGGCTTCGCTCCGCTGAAGCCTTTGCGAAAGCGATGCGTGGCAGGCTTGCTGCCAGGCAAAGAATTTTGCCGATGTAGCTCAGGGGTAGAGCGCTTCCTTGGTAAGGAAGAGGTCAGGGGTTCAAATCCCCTCATTGGCTCTGGTAATTACGTCTGGAAAAGATCAGTCGTATTAAATGACTAAATTTGTAATAAACTGAATATTAATTAATATTAACTAAATAAGAATTTTCAAACATGGCTAAAGAAAAATTTGATCGTTCAAAACCGCACGTTAATATTGGTACTATCGGTCACGTTGACCATGGTAAAACCACATTAACCGCTGCAATTACTCAGGTACTGGCCAAAGCAGGTCTTGCCGAAGTAACCGATTTCGCTTCTATTGACAACGCTCCGGAAGAAAAAGAAAGAGGTATTACTATTAACACTGCTCATATTGAGTATCAGACAGAGAACAGGCACTATGCACACGTTGATTGTCCTGGTCACGCTGACTATGTTAAGAACATGGTAACGGGTGCTGCTCAGATGGATGGCGCTATCATAGTTGTTGCAGCTACTGATGGTCCAATGCCACAGACAAGGGAGCACATCCTTCTTTCTCGTCAGGTAGGTGTACCTGCTCTTGTAGTGTTCATGAACAAGGTTGACCTCGTTGATGACCCTGAATTATTAGAGCTTGTTGAGATGGAAGTAAGAGAGTTACTTTCTGAATATGACTTTCCAGGTGATGATATTCCTGTTATTCAGGGATCTGCACTAGGTGCATTGAATGGTGAAGCTGAATGGGAAGAAAAAGTGATGGAGCTTATGGCTGCTGTGGATGAGTATATCCCACTTCCTGAGCGTGCAATCGATAAGGATTTCTTAATGCCTGTTGAAGATGTATTCTCTATTACTGGAAGAGGTACTGTGGCTACAGGAAGAATTGAAAGAGGTGTAATCAACTCAGGAGATCCTGTAGATATTATCGGTATGGGAGCAGAAGACCTTAAGTCAACTGTAACTGGTGTTGAGATGTTTCGTAAGATTCTTGATAGAGGAGAAGCTGGAGATAACGTTGGATTATTGTTGAGAGGAATTGAGAAAACTGACATCAAGAGAGGCATGATTATATGTAAGCCTAAGTCAGTAAACCCTCACGCCAAATTTAACGCTGAGGTTTATGTTCTTTCAAAAGAGGAAGGTGGACGTCATACTCCATTCTTTAATAAATATCGTCCTCAGTTCTACTTCAGAACCACAGACGTAACGGGAGAAATTATGCTTCCTGCTGGTGTTGAAATGGTAATGCCTGGTGACAACGTGTCTATTGAGGTTAACCTGATTAATGCTATTGCAATGGAAAAAGGGTTACGTTTTGCTATCCGTGAAGGTGGTAGAACAGTAGGTTCTGGCCAGGTAACAGAAATCCTGGAATAATCCGCAATTAAAATTCTTATGCAAACGCGTTTCATATTTTTTTGAAGCGCGTTTGTTATATTTATTTAAAATTGTATTTTTGCACTCCCAATTTTGGGGTGTGCTTGAAAAACGGGTGTAGCTCAATTGGTAGAGTAGCGGTCTCCAAAACCGTTGGTTGGGAGTTCGAGTCTCTCCACCCGTGCTAAACATTAACTGGTAAGTGATGCAAAAATTAATAACGTTTATAAAGGAATCTACTGTGGAGATGAGAGATAAAGTCTCATGGCCAAAGTATAAAGACTTACAGAGCAGTTCTATTTTGGTACTGGTGGCTTCAATGATTTTCGCATTATTGATTGGTGTTATAGACCTGGCATTCGACAATGCTATGTCATGGTTTTATAAAGCATTTTAATTGAAGGGGATAATGAGTGAGTTGAAATGGTATGTTATACGTGTGGTTAGTGGCCAGGAAAAGAAAGTGAAGACTTACCTGGAAACTGAAGTTGAGCGTGAGAACTTGCAGGAGTACATCACTCAGATTCTTATTCCTTCAGAAAAAGTGTACGAAATGCGTAACGGGAAAAAGAGAGTACGTGAGCGTAACTTCTTCCCGGGTTATGTTTTGATCAATGCTGATCTTTCGTATGGTGAGGCGAGCCACGTGGTAACCTCTATACCGGGAGTGATAGGATTCCTTGGTGAAGGGACAGGAACATCAAAAGTGCCGGTTCCTCTTCGTGAAAAAGAAATTAATAGAATTATGGGTAAGGTGGAAGAGGTAGATGACCTCGGAGCTAAACTCGATACGCCTTTCATAGTGGGTGAGACCATTAAAGTAATGGATGGACCATTCAGTGGTTTTACCGGGACAATAGAAGAGGTATTTGAAGAAAGAAAGAAGCTCAATGTAATGGTGAAAATATTTGGTAGAAATACACCAGTAGAGCTTAACTATATGCAAGTAGAAAAAGTAGAATAAGAAAATGGCTAAAGAGATAAGCGGATATCTTAAATTACAGATAAGGGGTGGACAAGCAAATCCATCACCTCCTGTAGGACCTGCTCTGGGTAGTAAGGGTCTCAATATTATGGAGTTCTGTAAGCAGTTCAATGCCAGAACGCAAGAAAAGCAAGGTCAGGTGCTTCCGGTTGTAGTTACTATTTATACTGATAAATCTTTTGATTTTATAGTAAAAACGCCTCCTGCTCCTGTAATGATTTTAGAGGCTTCGAAGAAAAAGAAAGGTTCTTCAGAACCTAATCGTGATAAGGTGGGTTCTGTTACCTGGGATCAGGTAAAACAGATTGCCGAGGCGAAAATGCCCGACCTGAACGCTTTTACTATTGAGTCTGCAATGAAAATGGTTGCAGGTACAGCCAGAAGCATGGGTATAAATGTTAAAGGAACTGCTCCCTGGGCAAACTAATATTTGAACAATGGCAAAATTAACAAAGAATAGAAAAGCAGCTAACGAGAAAATTGAAGCTGGTAAAGAGTATTCTCTTGAAGAAGCAGCATCGCTCGTAAAAGAAGTTAGCTCTGCTAATTTCGATGAAGCTATCGATTTGGATATACGTCTGGGAGTAGACCCAAAGAAAGCTGACCAAATGGTGAGAGGTGTAGTAACCTTACCTCATGGCTCAGGTAAACAGACTACAGTGCTGGTGCTTTGTACCCCGGATAAAGAACAAGAGGCTAAAGATGCCGGTGCAGATCATGTCGGACTTGATGAATACATCACTAAGATTGAAGGTGGCTGGACTGATGTTGATGTAATAATTACGATGCCGGCAGTAATGGCAAAGGTTGGTAAATTGGGTAGGGTATTGGGACCAAGAGGTTTGATGCCTAATCCAAAAGCAGGTACTGTTACCATGGAAGTTGGTAAAGCTGTTAATGAAGTTAAAGCAGGTAAGATTGATTTCAAGGTTGATAAATTTGGTATCATCCATGCCAGTGTAGCTAAAACTTCTTTCGATCCAACTAAGATTAAAGAAAATGCAGAAGAATTGATTAATACAATCAATAAGTTGAAGCCATCAGCTGCAAAAGGAACATATTTTAGAAGTATTAGCATGTCAAGCACAATGGGTCCTGGGATCAAGCTCGACAAAAGCTCAATTGTAGGTTTATAGTTATGACTAGAGAGGAAAAAGGATTAATAATTGAAGAGCTCAAAACTAAACTTGAGGAAAACAGCAATTTCTATATTACTGATGCCTCAGGTCTTTCTGTTGAGCAGATCAATGAATTTAGAAGATTATGTTTTGAGGCCGGAGTAGAATATGGTGTATATAAAAACACTTTAATTCAAAAGGCACTCGAAAAATTAGATACAGATTATGCGGAATTTACAGAAACCGTATTAAAAGGCTTTTCTGGAATTATCTTTTCAAAAGAGGCGGCAAATGCGCCAGCTCAAGTAATAAGAAATTACAGGAAATCAGGCATGTCGGATGACAAACCTATGTTAAAAGGCGCTTCCATCGATACAGATCTTTTTATAGGTGAAGAGCATTTGAAACTCCTCAGTGAGCTTAAGTCTAAGAACGAGCTTATTGGAGAAATCATTATGCTTCTTCAGTCTCCAGCCAAGAATGTTATCTCAGCTCTTCAGAGTGGAGGTGGCACATTGGCCGGTTTAGTTAAAACCTTGTCTGAACGTGAACAATAAGAGTTAAACTGAATAAATTACAATTTACAAAATGGCAGATTTAAAAGCATTCGCAGATCAGTTAGTTGGTCTAACTGTGAAAGAAGTAAACGAACTAGCTGAGATCCTTAAGGAAGAGCATGGCATTGAGCCTGCTGCTGCAGCTGCCCCTGTTATGGTTGCCGGTGGTGCCGGTGGTGATGAAGGTGGTGCAGAAGAGAAAACGTCTTTTGACGTGGTTTTGGTAGCACCGGGAGGAGCAAAATTAGCAGTAGTAAAACTTGTTAAGGAACTTACTGGCCTTGGATTGAAGGAAGCTAAAGAGGTAGTGGATAGCGCTCCTAAGGCTGTTAAAGAAGGTGTGGATAAGGACGAAGCTGAAGGTCTTAAAAAGCAGTTGGAAGAAGCTGGGGCTGAAGTAGAGTTGAAATAACCTTTGTGGTCTTTTGGTTGAGACCAAAAATATCAGGCCCCTGTCCCGGTGGTAATTGGGATTGGGGGCTTTTCCTGTTTACACTAATTTAGAGGTAAACATATTGAGCAGAACGACTGCAATAATTTTAAACTTTAAAGAGTAAAGTTTTGGCAAATACAAATCCAAACAATCGCATTGATTTTTCATCAATAAAAAAAGTACTCAATTACCCAGATTTCCTGGACATTCAAACCCAATCTTTCAAAAACTTTTTCCAGTTGGAAACCCCGCCGGATAAAAGAGAAAATGAAGGATTGTTTAAAGTATTTTCCGATAATTTTCCAATCTCCGATTCACGAGATATCTTCCTGTTGGAATTTGTTGATTATCTGATCGATCCACCTAAATACTCTGTAGATGAGTGTATCGAAAGAGGATTAACCTATTCTGTGCCACTTAAAGCCAAGTTGAGGTTGTCTTGCAACGATGAGGAAAATGAAGATTTTGAAACCATTGAACAAGAAGTGTTCTTAGGTAACATCCCATACATGACAGATAAGGGATCGTTTGTTATCAATGGTGCGGAAAGAGTAATTGTATCCCAGTTGCATCGTTCACCTGGTGTTTTCTTTGCACAAAGTAAACACACTAATGGAACAAAGCTTTATTCAGCCAGGATCATACCTTTTAAAGGTTCCTGGATAGAATTTGCAACTGACGTTAACAATGTGATGTATGCGTACATCGACCGTAAGAAAAAATTCCCGGTTACTACATTGTTAAGATCAATTGGGTATGGTACTGATAAAGACATTTTAGACCTCTTTGGTCTTTCAGAAGAAGTAGAAGCTACTAAAGCTAATGTTAAAAAGGCTATCGGACGCAAGCTCGCTGCTCGTGTGCTGAGAACCTGGACAGAAGACTTTGTTGATGAAGATACCGGAGAGGTGGTTTCCATTGACAGGCATGAGGTGTTGCTGGAAAGAGATCATATTCTTGCAACAGAAGATATTGAGGTTATTACTGAGAGTGGTACCAAATCAATTATACTTCACAGAGAAGATGTGAGAGTTACTGATTACACCATTATTTTCAACACTCTGGCGAAAGATAATTCAAATTCTTCGAAAGAAGCTGTTGAACAGATCTATCGCCTGCTAAGAAATACAGAAGCTCCTGATGAAGCTACTGCGAGGGATTTGATACAAAGCTTATTCTTTAGTGATAAGCGATACGATCTTGCTGAAGTTGGACGTTACAGGATAAACAGAAAACTTAAATTAGATATTGGCCTGGATAAACGTGTTCTTACTAAAGAAGATATTATCGAGATCATTAAATATCTTATTGGACTTATCAACTCAAAAGCAGTTGTTGATGATATAGACCACTTAAGTAACAGGAGGGTAAGAACAGTAGGAGAGCAACTTTATACCCAGTTTGGTGTAGGTCTTTCCAGGATGGCGCGTACCATTAAGGAGCGAATGAATGTTCGCGATAATGAAGATTTCAAACCGGTTGAATTGATTAATGCACGAACATTATCATCGGTAATTAATTCTTTCTTTGGTACAAACCAGCTATCTCAGTTTATGGATCAAACTAATCCATTGGCAGAGATTACGCATAAAAGGAGAATGTCTGCCTTAGGACCTGGAGGTCTTTCAAGAGAAAGAGCTGGATTTGAGGTTCGAGACGTTCACTATACACACTATGGTAGACTTTGTACCATTGAAACACCTGAAGGACCAAACATTGGTCTGATATCTTCACTTTGTGTTTATGCCAAAGTGAATAATATGGGCTTTATCGAAACACCTTATCGTAAGGTGGATGATAAGAAAGGAATAGTAGGGATGAAGCCTTCAGATATCATGTACCTTACTGCAGAAGAAGAGGATACGCATAATATCGCCCAGGCTAATGCGCCTATTGATGATGGCGGAAAGTTTGTTAATGAAAAAATAAAGGCAAGATTTGAAGGTGATTTCCCACTGGTTGGACCTTCAGATACGACTTACATGGATGTTGCTCCTAACCAGATTGTGTCGGTGGCGGCTTCCTTAATTCCTTTCCTTGAGCATGATGATGCAAACAGGGCATTGATGGGATCCAATATGCAGCGTCAGGCTGTGCCTCTTTTAAGGCCTCAGGCACCTATTGTAGGTACCGGTCTTGAAGGAAGAGTTGCATTAGATTCAAGATCACTTATCCTTGCAGAAAAAGACGGTATTGTTACCTATGTAGATTCGGCACGAATTGATGTGGAATACGACATGAATGACAATGAGCTTCTTTCAAGTTTTCATGGTAATACTCAATCTTATGAGCTGGTTAAGTTCAGAAGAACTAACCAGGATACCTGTGTAAACCTTAAGCCACTTGTTAAGCAGGGTGAAAGGGTTGCAGCAGGACAACCACTTTGTGAAGGATATGCTACTGAAGGAGG
This sequence comes from Bacteroidota bacterium, assembly GCA_039714715.1. Taxonomy (GTDB): domain Bacteria; phylum Bacteroidota; class Bacteroidia; order Cytophagales; family Cyclobacteriaceae; genus S012-113. The sequence goes on along the minus strand of JBDLIU010000006.1, from coordinate 24,395 downwards.
AGAACTGGCGCTTGGAAGCAACTTAAAAGTAGCTTTCATGCCTTGGCAAGGATACAACTTTGAGGATGCGATTGTAATATCTCAAAAAGTTGTTAGAGATGACACTTTTACTTCTATTCATATTGATGAGTATGACCTGGAAGTTAGGGATACCAAAAGAGGTGAAGAGGAATTGACCTCTGAAATTCCTAATGTGAGTGAAGAGGCTGTTAAGAATCTTGATGAAAATGGTATTATAAGAGTTGGAGCTGAAGTTATTGAAGGAGATATTCTTATAGGTAAGATCACTCCAAAAGGAGAGACCGACCCAACACCAGAAGAAAAACTGCTTAGAGCGATCTTTGGAGATAAGGCTGGTGATGTAAAAGATGCCTCACTTAAAGCACCACCATCACTTCGAGGTGTTGTTATTGAGACAAAGCTCTTCTCACGACCTAAGAAAGACAAAGACCTTAGAGCAAAAGCTAAAAAAGAGGTTGAAATCTTAAAGAATAAATATGGTCAGGATCTTTTAGCCGTCAGGGCTGATATGATTGATAAACTGGCTAAGTTACTTCAGGGTAAGATTTCAAATGGAATCAAACATAAGTTTGGTGATGAATTGCTTAGCAAAGGAACCAAGTTCTCTTCTAAGAACATCGAATCCAACTTGTTCCCTGAAAAGAATATTTACCGTGATGAAAGTACTTACTCTGTTTCGGAGGAAGTTAACTTAATCTCTGATGTAAATCTGGATAGCTGGACTAATGACAAGAAGACTAATGAGTTGATTGTTGCGCTGGTTAAAAATTATTCTACGCGTAGAAATGAGATCGCTGGAGAATTTAAACGTGAAAGATTTATTCTGGAGGTAGGAGATGAACTCCCGGCAGGAATTGTAAAACTGGCTAAAGTCTATATTGCTAAGAAGCGTAAGCTGAAAGTAGGGGATAAGATGGCCGGTCGTCACGGAAACAAAGGTGTTGTAGCAAAGATTGTTCGTGAAGAGGATATGCCATTCCTTGAAGATGGAACACCGGTAGATATCGTACTGAATCCATTAGGTGTGCCATCAAGGATGAACCTTGGACAGATCTATGAAACAGTACTTGGATGGGCAGGTATGAAATTAGGAAGGAAGTACGCTACTCCTATCTTCGATGGAGCTACCATGGAAGAAGTTGCTAGTGAGCTAAAGGAGGCAGATCTTCCCGACTATGGTAGAACATACCTCTTTGACGGTCTGACAGGCGACAAGTTTGATCAGCCGGTAACTGTAGGTGTTATTTATATGCTTAAACTGGGTCACCTGGTAGATGACAAGATGCACGCCAGGTCAATCGGGCCATATTCACTAATTACACAACAACCACTTGGCGGTAAAGCGCAGTTTGGTGGTCAGCGATTTGGTGAGATGGAAGTCTGGGCCCTGGAAGCATTTGGTGCGGCAAACGTACTTCAGGAGATACTTACTATTAAGTCCGATGACGTAATAGGTAGAGCTAAAGCCTATGAAGCTATCGTAAAAGGTGAGAACATGCATAAACCAAATATTCCTGAATCATTTAATGTATTGATTCATGAATTACGAGGTCTTGCCCTGGAAATTACACTTGATTAAATTGAAGCCCAATTAATTAGCAGAGAATATGTCATTCAGAAAAAATAAAAAACCAAATAACGATTTCTCAACAGTTACGATTAGCCTTGCTTCTCCGGAGTCAATTCTGGAGTCGTCAAATGGTGAAGTAACACAACCGGAAACCATTAATTACAGAACTTACAAACCAGAAATGGGGGGTCTTTTCTGTGAAAGGATTTTTGGTCCGGTAAAAGATTGGGAATGTCACTGTGGTAAATATAAGCGTATCCGATATAAGGGTATTATATGTGACCGATGCGGTGTTGAGGTGACTGAGAAAAAAGTAAGAAGAGAACGTATGGGTCATATTGAACTGGTTGTGCCGGTTGCCCATATTTGGTATTTCAAGTCTCTCCCTAATAAAATAGGTTACCTGTTAGGATTGCCTACCAAGAAGCTCGACCAGATTATTTACTATGAAAGATATGTCGTAATTCAACCTGGTATAAAGGAAGAAGATGGTGTTACTCAGTTGGAATTCCTAACTGAGGATGAATACCTTGATATCCTGGATAAACTTCCACGTGAAAATCAAATGCTGGAAAATGATGATCCTAATAAGTTCATCGCCAAGATGGGTGCAGAAGCTATTGAAATGTTATTGTCAAGAATTAACCTTAACGAACTTTCATATGCATTGCGTCATCAGGCTGCAACTGATACGTCACAACAGAGAAAAGCCGAAGCTTTAAAACGACTGAAGGTTGTTGAAGCTTTCCGTGATGCCAAGACCAGGATTGAAAACAAACCTGAGTGGATGGTTATAAGAATGGTGCCGGTTATTCCACCTGAATTGAGACCATTGGTCCCACTTGATGGTGGCAGGTTTGCAACTTCTGACTTGAATGACTTATATCGTAGGGTTATCATTAGGAATAACCGTCTTAAGCGATTAATGGATATAAAAGCTCCCGAAGTAATTCTTAGAAATGAAAAAAGAATGCTTCAGGAGGCAGTTGATTCACTTTTTGACAACTCAAGAAAAGTGAATGCAGTAAGAGTAGATGGAAACAGAGCACTTAAGTCATTAAGTGATATGCTTAAAGGTAAGCAAGGGCGTTTCCGTCAGAACTTGCTTGGTAAACGAGTTGATTACTCAGGTCGTTCAGTAATTGTAGTAGGTCCTGAGCTCAAACTGCATGAATGTGGTCTGCCTAAAGATATGGCGGCCGAGCTTTTCAAACCTTTTATCATCAGGAAACTGATTGAAAGAGGGATAGTTAAAACAGTAAAATCAGCAAAGAAAATAGTAGACAGGAAAGATCCTATAATCTGGGATATCCTTGAGAATGTATTGAAAGGACACCCTGTGTTACTGAACCGTGCGCCAACATTGCACAGGTTGGGTATTCAGGCATTCCAGCCAAAGTTGATAGAAGGGAAAGCTATTCAACTTCACCCATTGGTATGTACAGCATTTAACGCTGACTTTGATGGTGACCAGATGGCGGTACACGTTCCCTTAGGTCATGAAGCGGTGCTGGAGGCTTCAATGCTGATGCTTTCATCACATAATATTTTGAATCCTGCTAATGGGGCACCTATTACGGTACCTTCGCAGGATATGGTACTTGGCTTATATTATGTAACCAAGGGAAGAAAAGCCACGAAAAAAATTCAAGTTAGGGGAGAGGGGATGTCATTCTACTCTTCTAATGAAGTGATTATTGCAATTAATGAAGGCAGAGTTTCTAAGCATGCAGTCATTAATGTAAGAGTGAATGTTCGTAACGAAGAAACCGGTGAACTTGAATCTCAGGTTATTGAAACTGTAGCTGGAAGGGTACTGTTTAATCAGCATGTTCCTGAAGAGGTTGGGTTTATCAATACACTGCTTACCAAGAAGGAGCTTCAGAAAGTAATTGCCAAAATCCTGAAGATTTCAGGTATGGCACGAACAGCACTATTCCTGGATGATATTAAAGATCTTGGATTCCAGTCAGCCTATAAAGGAGGACTTTCAATGGGTCTTAATGATGTTATGGTTCCGAAGGAGAAAGAAGGGTTGGTTGCACAGGCAAAAGAAGAAGTTGATGCTGTATGGAATAATTACTATATGGGTCTTATCACTGATAATGAAAGATATAATCAGGTAATTGATATCTGGACTAGAATTAACTCGGAACTTACCGGAACACTGATGCAGCAACTGGCTGATGATCAGCAAGGCTTTAACTCGATTTACATGATGATGCACTCAGGTGCAAGGGGATCGAGAGAACAGATCAGGCAGTTAGGTGGTATGCGAGGCCTTATGGCGAAACCACAAAAGAATATTGCCGGTTCTGTTGGTTCTATTATTGAGAACCCAATCCTTTCCAACTTCAAGGAAGGTCTTGATGTTATTGAGTACTTTATTTCAACTCACGGTGCACGAAAAGGACTTGCCGATACAGCGCTTAAAACTGCTGATGCCGGTTACTTAACAAGAAGGCTGGTTGACGTTGCCCAGGATCTTGTAATTAATGAAGAGGACTGTGGCACATTGCGAGGTATTGTAGTTCGCGCCTTGAAAGATAATGAAGAGGTAGTTGAATCACTTTCAGAAAGGATATTGGGTAGGGTTAGTGTTCATGATATTTTTGACCCAATCACAGATGAGCTTATTCTTGAGTCTGGAAAGGAGATCACAGAAACAATAGCGAAGCAAATTGAAGAAACCAGTATCGAAGAAGTAGAAATCAGATCGGTACTTACCTGTGAAACAAAACGCGGAGCTTGTGCTAAGTGTTATGGTCGTAACCTGTCTACAGGTAGAATGGTTACCCCTGGTGAAGCTGTGGGTGTAATTGCGGCCCAGTCTATTGGAGAACCGGGTACTCAGCTTACATTACGTACATTCCACGTAGGTGGTACTGCATCAAATATTGCTGTTGAAGCACAAATAGCTGCTAAATTTAATGGTAAAGTAGAATTTGAGGGAATGAGAGTGCTTGCTACAGTTGATGACGAAGGGGAAGCACAAAATGTGGTAATGGGCAGGTCCGGAGAGATAAAGATCATTGATCCAAAGACAAAGAATGTGCTGATGACAAACCATGTGCCTTATGGAGCATTCATGAATATTAAAGATGGCGTTAAGGTTAAGAAAGGTGATCAATTATGTCATTGGGATCCGTATAATGCGGTACTTCTCACTGAATTTGACGGTAAAGTTGAATTCGAGTCTATTGTTGAAAATGTAACCTTCAAAGAAGAATCGGATGAGCAGACCGGACACAGAGAAAAGGTAATCATTGACACAAAGGATAAAACCAAGAACCCTTCAATAATTATTAACGGTAAGAGCGAAACCAAAGGGTACAACATGCCGGTTGGTGCTCACCTGGCTGTTCAGGAAGGTGATAAACTGAAGGCTGGTCAAATAATGGCTAAGATCCCTCGTTCGATGGGTAAATCACGAGATATTACTGGTGGTCTGCCTAGAGTAACAGAATTATTCGAGGCACGTAATCCTTCAAACCCGGCTGTGGTTAGTGAAATAGATGGAGTAGTTACCTACGGAGGTATTAAGCGAGGTAACAGGGAGATATTCATTGAATCGAAAGATGGTGTTAAGATGAGGTATCTTGTACCTTTATCTAAACATATTCTTGTTCAGGATAACGATTATGTTAAAGCGGGTTCTCCATTATCTGATGGTGCTATTACTCCGGCAGATATCTTATCAATTAAAGGACCTACTGCAGTACAGGAGTATCTTGTTGATGAGATTCAGGAAGTATATCGCCTGCAGGGTGTAAAAATCAATGATAAGCATATTGAAGCTATTGTAAGCCAAATGATGCTTAAGGTATTGATTATAGATTCAGGAGACACTTCATTCCTGGCTAACCAGTTGGTTGATAAATTTGTCTTCCGTGAGCAGAATGATGAGATTCTTGATAAATTAGTAGTTAAAGATGCTGGAGATTCTGAAGGTCTGAAGCCTGGGCAGATTATTGATTCACGCCAATTACGTGATGAAAATTCTGCACTGAAGCGTAAAGACTTGAAATTGGTTGAAACAAGAGAGGCACAGCCTGCTGTTTCAAGGCCAATGCTTCAAGGTATTACGGCTGCATCACTGGGTACAGAAAGCTTTATTTCAGCAGCTTCCTTCCAGGAAACAACCAAGGTGTTAAGTGAAGCATCTATCCGTGGTAAGAGAGATGCGCTTAACGGATTGAAAGAAAATGTTATTGTAGGTCATTTGATTCCTGCAGGTACAGGACAGCGTAATTTTAATGATATTATCGTTGCTAACAAGGAAGAATATGAGACCTTGTTAAATTCACCTGAAGAAGTTGAAGACAAAGAAGAGATTTCAACAGAACAAAATGGCTAAAGAAAAACAAGAACAGCAGCAGAATCAAATAAACATTGAGCTTTCAGAAGAAGTGGCAGAAGGTGTTTATGCGAATTTGGCTATGATTGCTCACTCAAACAGTGAGTTTGTAATTGATTTTATCAGGTTAATGCCTGGTGTACCAAAGGCTAAGGTTAAATCACGAATAGTGATCACACCTGAACATGCAAAAAGGTTACTGGGAGCATTAAGCGATAATATAAGTAAATACGAAGCCACACACGGGCCCATCAAACAAACAGATGGAGCTCCTAAATTTCCGATGAATTTCGGAGGAGCTGTAGGTGAAGCTTAACATTTACATATGAATAATATTTGGAAGTAGGGTGCAAAAATTTTGTATCCTACTTTCTATTTGATACCTTTGCAGTCCGAAATTTGTAGAGGGTTTAAAATTGACAAAAATATATATAGATGCCTACTATACAACAATTAGTAAGAAAAGGTAGAAAGCAACTTACTTCAAAGTCTAAGTCGCCAGCCTTGGATGCATGCCCACAGCGAAGGGGCGTATGTACCAGGGTATATACCACTACTCCTAAAAAGCCTAACTCAGCTATGAGGAAAGTAGCAAGGGTAAGGCTAACCAACGGTAAGGAAGTTAACGCTTACATTCCTGGTGAAGGTCATAATCTTCAGGAGCACTCCATTGTGCTTATCAGAGGTGGAAGGGTTAAGGATCTTCCAGGTGTTCGTTACCATATTATCAGGGGTGCGCTGGATACAGCAGGTGTAGGTGACAGAACACAGAGACGTTCGAAGTATGGCGCTAAAAGACCTAAGAAATAAACTTTTAAGAAATAATTAATGAGAAAAGCTAAACCAAAGAAGAGGTATATTCTTCCAGATCCAAAGTTTGCAGACACAATGGTTACCAGGTTTGTAAATAATTTGATGGTCGATGGGAAGAAGAGTATTGCTTATAATATCTTCTATGATGCATTAGAGCAGGTAGAAAATAAAACAGGTGAGAATGGACTAGAAACTTGGAAAAAGGGATTAAATAATATTATGCCTTCTGTTGAGGTAAAAAGCCGAAGAGTGGGAGGTGCTACTTTCCAGGTTCCTTTAGAGGTAAGGCCAGACCGAAAAATATCGTTAGGTATCAAGTGGATGATCGCATTTGCAAGAAAGAGAGGAGAGCAGACCATGACAGATAGACTTGCAGGAGAGATTATTGCTGCATCAAAAGGTGAAGGTTCTGCTGTTAAGAAAAAAGATGATACCCACAGAATGGCTGAAGCAAATAAAGCCTTCTCGCACTTCCGTTTTTAATTATGGCAAAAGATCTTAAATATCTTCGTAACATAGGCATCATGGCACACATCGATGCCGGTAAAACCACAGTAACGGAAAGAGTTCTGTATTATACTGGGTTAAGCCATAAGATAGGAGAGGTGCATGATGGGGCTGCTACTATGGACTGGATGGAGCAGGAACAAGAGAGAGGTATTACTATTACCTCAGCTGCTACTACCACATCGTGGAAATATCCAACACAACAAGGTCAACTACAGGATAATACTAAAGAGTATGGTATCAATATTATTGATACTCCTGGTCACGTTGATTTTACCGTTGAAGTTGAAAGGTCTCTAAGAGTTCTTGATGGTGCTGTTGCATTGTTCTGTGCTGTTTCAGGAGTGGAACCACAGTCTGAAACAGTTTGGCGTCAGGCGAACAAATATGGTGTGCCAAGAATATGCTTTGTTAATAAGATGGACAGGGCAGGGGCAGACTTCTTTAAAGCAGTTGATGAGATAAAGGATAAATTAGGAGCTAAACCTGTTCCACTTCAAATCCCAATTGGGGCAGAAGATGAATTTAAAGGGGTAGTTGATCTGCTTACAAACAAGGCTATTGTATGGAATGAGGAGGATATGGGTATGACCTATAAAGAAATACCTATTCCTGAAGACCTGGTTGATACCGTTGATGAGTGGAGGCAGAAATTAATTGAATCAGTTGCTGAGTATGATGACCACCTTTTAGAAAAATTCTTTGAAGATCCGGATAGCATTACTGAAGATGAAATGAAAGCTGCCATAAGAGAGGCGGTAATCGATATGTCATTTTCTCCGGTATTGTGTGGATCGGCATTTAAGAATAAAGGAGTTCAGGCGCTGCTGGATGCAGTAACTGCATATCTTCCTTCTCCATTAGATCTTCCTCCAGTTAAAGGAATAAATCCAGATACGGACAAGGAAGAAACAAGGAAGGCAGATGTTACGGAACCATTCGCAGCATTAGCATTTAAAATAGCAACAGATCCATTTGTAGGTCGTCTATGCTTCTTCAGGGTATACTCTGGTAAGCTGGATGCAGGATCATATGTATATAATACCAGAACCAGTAAGCGTGAGCGAATTTCTAGATTAATGCAAATGCACTCTAATAAGCAGAATGCTATTAAAGTTGCACAAGCTGGTGATATTGCTGCGGGTGTTGGTTTTAAGGATATCAAAACGGGAGACACACTGGTTAATGAGAAGAACAAGATCATTCTTGAATCAATGACCTTCCCTGAGCCTGTAATTGGTTATGCAATTGAACCTAAGACTCAGGCTGATGTTGATAAACTGGGGATGGCTATTGCCAAGCTGGTTGAAGAGGACCCAACATTAAGAGTTCACACTGATGAAGAAACAGGACAAACTATTCTTCGTGGTATGGGTGAACTTCACCTGGAGATTATTATCGACAGGCTAAAACGTGAGTTTAAGGTTGAAATTAACCAGGGGGCTCCTCAGGTAGCTTATAAAGAATCTATTACAAGTTCTGTTGAACATAAAGAGGTTTACAAAAAGCAGACGGGTGGTAAAGGTAAGTTCGCAGATATTGTGTTCGAGCTTGGGCCACGTGAAGATGGAAAAGAAGGGTTGCTATTTGATAATAAGATTGTAGGAGGTGTAATCCCTAAAGAATTTATCCCTTCTATTGAGAAAGGATTTAAAAGCAGTATGAACAATGGGCCGCTTGCAGGATTCCCACTTGATTCAATGTATGTGCGTCTCTTCCATGGTTCTTTCCATGATGTAGATTCTGATGCACTTTCATTTGAACTTGCAGCAAGGATTGGGTTTAAAGATGCTGCAAAAAAAGCATCACCTCAGTTACTTGAGCCTGTTATGGCGGTAGAGGTGGTTACACCTGATGAGTTTACCGGGCCTGTAAATGGCGATTTAAATAAGCGTAGAGGTATAATGAAAGGAATGGACACCAAGGGAGGTGCCCAGGTGTTAAAAGCTGATGTGCCACTGTCTGAATTATTTGGTTATGTAACCGCTTTACGTACCATCACATCAGGTAGAGCATCTGCTTCGCTTACTTTTGCGCATTATGCACCAGTACCGAAGCACTTAGCTGAAAAAGTTATAGAAGAAGTTAAAGGAGTAACTGTTTAATATAGAAGTTATGAACCAGAAGATACGAATTAAATTAAAATCTTACGATCATAACTTGGTTGATAAGTCATCTGAAAAAATTGTGAGGGCTGTAAAAGCAACCGGAGCAATTGTTAGTGGTCCAATTCCACTTCCAACTGTAAAGGAGAAGTTTACTGTGCTTAGGTCACCACATGTGAATAAGAAATCTAGAGAGCAATTTCAACTATGCACTTACAAAAGATTATTGGATATTTTTTCCAATAGCTCTAAGACTGTAGATGCTTTGATGAAGATTGAATTACCTAGTGGAGTTGACGTAGAAATCAAGGTATAAGCGTACGGAAATAATCATTAAAGAACCAATTAACGATTGGTTCTTTTTTTTGCTGAAGCTAAGAGAAATATAAATAATTCTGCTCTTGGCTTATGGCTTAAAATTGCTATCTTTGCAGTCCCTTTCGCAAAAAGGGCTTAAAATTAAAACCAAATAGGTTATTAAAATAAAATGTCTGGTATAATAGGAAAAAAAATCGGAATGACTAGTATTTATGGTGCCGATGGGAAAAACATCCCATGCACAGTTATAGAAGCTGGTCCTTGTGTGGTTACACAAGTCAAAGATGTTGAGACCGATGGCTACACTGCAGTGCAGTTAGCTTTTGGTGAGCGGAAGGAGAAAAAAACTCCCAAAGCTTTAAAAGGACATTTTGAAAAAGCGAAAACCACACCAAAGAAAGAAGTTGTTGAATTCAGGAACTTTCGCATGGAGTTTGAAGGCGGCATTAAATTGGGTCAGGAAATAAACGTTGGCGATGTCTTCGTTGAAGGTGACTTTGTTGATGCAGTCGGCACTTCAAAAGGTAAAGGTTTTCAGGGTGTTGTGAAACGTCATAATTTCCGTGGTGTTGGTGATGCTACGCATGGTCAACATAACAGAGAAAGAGCTCCGGGATCTATTGGAGGAGCTTCGTATCCCGCTCGTGTATTTAAAGGAATGCGTATGGCAGGTAGAACTGGCGGAGGCAGAGTTAAGATGCTCAACTTAAGAGTAGTAAAACTTGTCCCAGAGAAAAACCTTGTGGTTGTTTCCGGTTCTGTACCAGGCGCTAAGAATTCGACTGTAATTTTAGAGAAGTAAGGCCATGAATATTGCAGTAGTAAAAAATAACGGAGAAGAAACAGGTCGCAAATTGAGCCTGTCGAAAGATATTTTCAGTATAGAACCGAATGATCACGCGATCTACCTGGATGTTAAGCAGTACCTTGCCAATCAGCGTCAGGGAACTCACAAATCAAAGGAAAGAGCAGATATAATTGGTTCTACTCGAAAGATAAAGAGACAAAAAGGTACCGGTACAGCACGTGCAGGTAGTATTAAATCACCAATTTTCAGAGGCGGTGGTAGAGTTTTTGGTCCTAGGCCTAAAGATTATTCTTTCAAGCTTAATAAAAAAGTTAAGCGTTTGGCTCGTAAATCGGCACTTACTTATAAAGCTATAGATAAGGCGATTTCTGTATTGGAAGACTTCACTTTCGAAGCGCCAAAAACAAAAGAATACCTGGCGATGCTCAAGAACTTGTCACTTGATGATAAGAAGACGCTTTTTGTATTGCCTGAAAGCAACGAAAATATTGTTTTATCAGGTAGGAATATAAAGAACACCAAGATTATAACAGCAGAACAAATTAACACCTACGATGTGCTTAATGCTGACACGCTGGTCTTGGTTGAAAGTTCTGTTGAGAAGATTGAAAAAACCTTATTGAAATGAGCGTATTAAAGAAACCATTAATTACAGAGAAAGTCTCTACTCTTAATGAGTCAGGTAAATACGGCTTTATAGTTGATAAGAATGCCAATAAGGTTGAGATCAAGCAAGAAGTAGAGAAGATGTATGGTGTTACCGTAGAAAGTGTAAACACTATGAAATATCAGGGTAAGCAAAAAACCCGATATACAAAATCAAGAGTTATTTCTGGGAGAACCGCTGGTTATAAGAAAGCAATAGTTACGCTGGCAGATGGCGATGTGATTGATTTCTACAGTGGAATTTAAATAGAGAGAAACTATGGCAGTAAAGAAATTAAAACCAGTAACTCCAGGAACCCGATTTAGGGTGGCTCCGGCATTTGATCAGATTACCGCTTCAACGCCAGAAAAGTCATTGGTTAAATCAATAAAGAGAACCGGTGGAAGGAATAACAGTGGTAAAATGACTGTTAGGAATATCGGTGGAGGTCATAAGAAGAAATCAAGAATTGTTGATTTCAAGAGGCAAAAATTCGATGTTCCTGGAACAGTTAAAAGTATTGAATATGATCCAACTCGTTCATCACGCGTAGCCTTGATTTACTATGCTGATGGTGAAAAGAGTTATATCATAGCCCCGGATGGATTAAAAGTAGGTCAGATAGTACTGTCTGGAGAGAAGGCAGCCCCTGAAGTAGGTAATGCTTTATTCTTATCTAAAATTCCTTTGGGTACAATTGTTCATAATATCGAGCTAAAGCCTGGTAAGGGTGCAGCGATGTCCAGGAGTGCTGGATCATATGCGCAGGTGCTGGCCAGGGAAGGAAAATATGCAACCCTGAAATTACCATCAGGCGAAATGAGAATGGTGCTTACAACATGTATGGCAACGATTGGAGCTGTTGGTAATGCTGAGCACATGAATGTTCGTCTTGGTAAAGCAGGTAGAGCAAGATGGAAAGGTAAGAGACCTCGCGTACGAGGTGTTGCCATGAACCCGGTTGATCACCCAATGGGTGGTGGTGAAGGCCGCGCTTCAGGAGGACATCCAAGATCAAGAACTGGGGTGTTGGCAAAAGGTTTCAAGACCAGATCGAAGAAAAAGTATTCAGATAGATTAATAATTAGTAAAAGGAAATAATGGCTAGATCACTTAAAAAAGGTCCTTATATCGATTTCAGACTTGAGAAGAAGGTCGATGCTATGAGCGATTCAGGTAAGAAGTCTGTAATCAAGACTTGGTCAAGAAGATCTATGATCTCTCCTGATTTTGTTGGACATACGTTTGCTGTTCATAATGGCAATAAGTTTATCCCCGTTTATGTGACTGAAAATATGGTAGGTCATAAATTGGGCGAATTTGCTCCAACACGTAACTACCGTGGCCATGTTTCTAAAAAAGATAAAGGCAGAAGATAATTATGGAAGCCGTAGCTAAACTAAAGAATGTACCAACCTCCCCTCGTAAGATGAGGGTTGTGGCTGACTTAATAAGAGGCCAGAGGGTTAACCAGGCTTTGAACATCCTTAGGTATGAGCCAAAAGTAGGTGCTGCTAAATTGGAGAAACTTCTTTTAAGTGCAATTTCGAACTGGCAATTGGCCAATGAAGATGCGAAAATAGAAGAAGCTGATTTATATGTTAAAACAATAGCAGTAGATGGAGGCAGAATGCTTAAAAGAATAAGAACTGCACCACAAGGTAGGGCGCACAGAATCCGTAAGCGTTCAAATCATGTAACCCTTGTGATCGACAGCCTTAATCCTGTAGTTGCTGAAACTGCTATTGACCAAACTGATAACGAAGAATAGATATGGGACAAAAAGTAAACCCTGTAGGATTTAGACTTGGAATCATTAAAGGATGGGAATCTGCTTGGTATGGAGGAGATACTTTCTCTGATAAACTTGTAGAAGACCAGAAGATTCGTAAATACGTGTATGCGCGTATCCCAAAAGGTGGAATCTCTAAGATCATTATAGAGCGTACCATAAAAAGGATTACGCTTACTGTTCACACAGCGCGTCCAGGTGTAGTTATTGGTAAAGGTGGCTCAGAAGTTGATTTGATTAAGGAAGAGCTTAAGCAGATCACAGGTAAAGATGTTCAGATTAATATCTATGAGATTAAACGTCCTGAACTTGATGCTAAATTAGTTGGCGAGTCTATTGCTCAGCAATTGTCTGCCAGGATATCTTACAGAAGGGCAATGAAGCAAGCGATAGCTTCAGCTATGCGTGTAGGAGCACAAGGTATTAAGATCAAGGTGTCAGGTCGATTGGGTGGTGCAGAAATGGCAAGATCTGAGCAGTACAAAGAAGGAAGAATTCCTTTGCATACCTTAAGAGCAGATATTGACTATGCTGTGTCTGAAGCAAACACTGTTTATGGCATCATAGGAATAAAAGTATGGATATTCACCGGTGAGGTTTATGGCAAACGAGATCTTTCGCCAAACATTGGAGGAGGATCACGTGGTGGCCAAAGAGGTGGCCAGAGAGGCGGTCAGAGAGGCGGCCAGAGAGGCGGCCAGAGGGGTGGTCAAAGAGGAGGCCAACGAGGTGGTTCTAGAAATGATGACAACAGCAGGAGAAGAAGATAAAAGTAGAGGTGAAAGCCAAAACTTAATTTAAAGAAATATGTTACAGCCGAAAAGAACTAAATTCAGAAAGCGACAAAAAGGTCGTGTAAAAGGTATGGCACAAAGAGGGCATACAATAGCTTTTGGTGCTTTTGCGATTAAGTCGCTGGAAGCAGGATGGATTACAAGCCGTCAGATAGAAGCTGCCCGTGTAGCCATGACAAGGGCTATGAAACGTCAGGGTCAGGTATGGATCCGTATTTTTCCGGATAAACCTATTACTAAAAAGCCTGCCGAAGTAAGAATGGGTAAAGGTAAAGGAGCTCCTGAGTATTGGGTGGCTGTAGTGAAGCCTGGTACAATTATGTTTGAAGCAGGGGGTGTTGATAGAGCTACAGCCAAGGAAGCTATGCGCCTTGCTCAGCAGAAACTGCCTATACAAACGAAATTTAGTGTTCGAAGAGATTATATTGAAGAGTAGTCATGAAGAATTCAGAAATAAGAGCATTAAGCATCGAAGAAATTACGCAAAAGCTGTTAGCAGAAAAAGAAGCATTGCAAAAATTGAAATTTGCCCATGCTATATCTCCGATTGAGAACCCTATGAAAATTAGGGAAACTAAGAAATTAATTGCCAGGCTAGAAACAGCCTTTACTCAAAAACAAGGTGAGAAATAAGTCATGGAAAGGAATTTAAGAAAAGAAAGAATAGGTGTTGTTGTTAGCAATAAAATGGATAAATCCATTACTGTAAATGTTGACAGAAAGATTAAACACTCCGTTTATGGAAAGTACATGAACAAGTCTAAAAAGTATGCTGCGCATGATGAGAAAAATGATTGTGGCATTGGTGATACAGTTCGTATCATGGAGACTCGTCCATTGAGCAAGAATAAACGATGGAGATTAGTTGAGATAATTGAAAGAGCTAAATAATCATGATACAGCAGGAATCAAGACTTAAAGTAGCTGATAATAGTGGTGCCAAAGAGGTGCTTTGTATCAGGGTATTGGGAGGTACAGGGAGACGCTATGCTTCAGTTGGAGATAAAATTGTTGTTACTGTCAAGTCGGCTATGACATCGAGCAGCCTTAAAAAAGGAACTGTTTCTACTGCTGTGGTAGTGAGAACAAAGAAAGAGGTTCGAAGAAAGGATGGCTCATACATACGATTTGAAGATAATGCTGCTGTGCTTTTAGGCGCTAACGATGAGCCAAGAGGCACACGTATTTTTGGCCCTGTAGCAAGGGAACTACGTGAAAAGCAGTTTATGAAAATTATTTCATTGGCCCCAGAAGTGCTATAAAATGGAAAGGAAAAAGAATAAACAGCCCAAATTGCATGTCCTGAAAGGTGACACAGTTAAAGTGATATCTGGTAATGCAAAAGGCAAAGTGGCAAAAGTGTTGGAGATTCTTCCTAAGAGACAAAGAATTATTGTTGAGGGAGTGAACGTAGTAACCAAGCATATAAAACCATCAGCAGCCAAGCCTGAAGGTGGTATTGAGAAGACGGAAGCGTCAATTCATATAAGCAATGTTATGGTGGTAGATCCTTCAAATGGAGAACCTACGAAAGTAGGTCGCAAGCCAGTTGAGGGTAAATTGGTTCGATATTCTAAGAAAACAGGAGAAGTGATTAAAAATGGCTAGTCCTAGATTAAAAGATAAGTATAAGAACGAGATCGTTCCTGCACTGAAAGAGAAGTTTCAGTACAAGTCGATCATGCAAGTGCCTAAGATCGAGAAGATCAGCATTAATAGAGGTATTGGAACAGCTGTTGCAGACAAAAAGCAGATTGATATTGGTGTGGGTGAGTTAACCCAGGTCAGTGGTCAGAAAGCTGTCTCAACTAATGCTAAGTTATCCGTTTCTAACTTCAAACTTAGAGAGGGAATGCCTATTGGTGCAAGGGTTACACTCAGGGGTGATAAGATGTATGAATTCCTGGATAGATTAATGTCAGTTGCCTTACCACGTGTACGTGACTTCAGAGGAGTAAGCGATAAGTTTGATGGTAGGGGTAATTATACATTAGGTATTAAGGAACAAATTATTTTCCCGGAAATCAGTATTGAAAAGATTAACAGTATTACTGGTATGAACGTAACTTTTGTTACAACTGCCAACACTGATGAGGAAGGTTATGAATTATTAAAGGCATTTGGTATGCCTTTCAAAAATACTAACGCAAACTAAGATATGGCAAGAGAGTCAATTAAAGCACGCGAAAGAAAAAGAGAACGAATGGTTGCTCGTTATGCTGAGAAGCGTAAAGCACTTAAAGAAGCTGGCGACTGGGTAGGTCTCGATAAACTTCCCCGAAATTCTTCAAGGGTTAGATTACACAACAGGTGTAAGATGACCGGAAGACCTAAAGGATACATGAGAAAATTTGGTATCTCAAGGGTAACTTTCAGGGAAATGGCAAGTGCAGGTAAGATTCCCGGAGTTACAAAGTCAAGCTGGTAAAACAGCTGGTGAGTACCACGGGAGTTGATTTGATAAAAGAAAATTAAATTGTATTTTTGCAGCCCTGTTTTGCAGGGCGCATTGATTATTTAAGATATAGAACAATGACAGATCCAATTGCGGACTATTTAACAAGGGTAAGAAACGCCATAAAGGCCAATCACAGAATTGTAGAAGTGCCTAGCTCTGGTATTAAGAAGAGTATTACTAAGGTGCTTCATGAGAAGGGCTATATCCAAAACTTTAAGTTTGAGGATACGGATAATGGTCAGGGTAAAATAAAAATTGCCCTTAAGTATAATCCTGTAACAAAGCAGAGTGCTATTGTTAAACTTGAGAGAATAAGTAAACCAGGATTGAGGAAATATGCGCAGGCTGATAACTTGCCAAGAGTACTTAATGGTCTGGGAGTAGCAATTCTTTCTACTTCACAGGGTGTTATAACTGACAAGGAAGCACGCCGTGAAAATATTGGAGGTGAAGTTTTGTGTTACGTTTATTAATTAAGTGAGAAGATGTCGCGAATAGGTAAAAAACCAATTAGTCTCCCTGAAGGTGTAACCATTACTAATAATGGTGATACAATTCTGGTTAAAGGTCCGAAAGGTGAATTAAGCCAGCCTTTTAGCTCAGAATTTAAACTGACAGAGAAAGATGGAGCATATGTGATTGAGCGTCCGACTGAGCAGAAAAGGCATAAGGCACTGCACGGACTGTATAGATCACTTATTAATAATGCAGTGGTGGGTGTTACAGAAGGTTATAAGAAGGAAATGGAACTTGTAGGTGTTGGGTACAGGGCCAATGTACAGAATAATGTACTGGAACTTACACTGGGATATTCACATAATATATTCCTTCAAGTACCGCAGGAAATTAAAGTTACTGCTGATAACCCTAAGGGTAAAAGCCCTCTTGTAATTTTAGAAGGTATTGATAAGCAGTTAATTGGTGACGTGGCGGCAAAGATCAGGTCACTGAGAAAAGTGGAACCTTATAAAGGTAAGGGTATCCGTTTTGTTGGAGAACAAATTAGAAGAAAGGCTGGTAAAACAGTTGCTAAATAAGTAAGACATGAGTATTACTAAGGACGCCAGAAGGTTACGCATTCGAAGAGGAATCAGAAATAAAGTTGCTGGCACAAGCGAGAGGCCACGTCTGTCTGTATATAAGAGCAACAAGGCTATCTATGCACAGATAATTGATGATTCAAATGGTACAACCTTAACTTCTGTCAATTCATATGAATTGGGGATAAAGAATAACAACGTTGAACAATCTAAGAGTGTTGGAAATAAGCTGGCAGAAAAAGCAAAAGCTGCTGGTATTGAAAATGTAGTTTTTGATCGAGGTGGTTATCAGTATCACGGTCAGGTTAAAGCATTGGCAGAAGGTGCCAGAGAAGGCGGCTTAAAATTTTAAAAGATTATGTCACAACAAAGTAATATTAAAGCAATAAAAGCAAGCGAAATAGACCTTCAGGAAAAGGTTGTGGCTATTAAAAGAGTAGCCAAGGTTGTAAAAGGTGGTCGTAGATTTAGTTTTTCAGCCATTGTAGTGGTTGGTGATGGAAACGGAGTAGTAGGCCATGGTCTTGGTAAAGCCAATGAGGTTGTTGATGCTATCGCTAAAGGAGTTGATGACGCCAAGAAGAACCTTGTAAAGGTACCTGTTAGTAAAACAACGGTACCACATGAGGCAACTGGCAAGCATGGTGGAGGATATGTATTATTGAAGCCTGCTTCACCTGGTACAGGTGTTATTGCTGGTGGTGCTATGCGTGCTGTGCTTGAAAGTGCTGGTATTAAAGATGTGCTTGCAAAGTCAAAAGGATCGTCAAACCCACATAACGTGGTAAAAGCTACTTTTGATGCTTTGATGAAAATGCGTGATGCATATTCAGTAGCACAACAGAGAGGAATTAGTTTGTCAGCCGTTTTTAATGGATAAAAACATGGGAAAAGTTAGAGTTGAACAAATAAAAAGTACGATTAAAAGACCTCAAGACCAGAAGCGAACTATAAAAGCGCTGGGTTTAGGTAAAATTAATAAATCTGTTGAGGTAGAACTAACCCCACAGATTGCTGGAATGATTAATAAAGTAAGCCATTTGGTTTCTGTAACAGAGCTGTAAGATGAAATTACATACATTAAAACCTGCAGAAGGATCAACGAAGAATAAAAAGCGGATTGGCCGTGGCCAGGGTTCCGGTAGAGGTGGTACTTCTACACGTGGACATAAAGGTCAAAAATCAAGATCAGGTTACTCAAGAAAAATTGGTTTTGAAGGAGGCCAGATGCCACTCCAGAGACGAGTGCCAAAATTCGGTTTTACTAATCCTAACAGGGTAGAATATAAAGCAGTAAATCTTGATTCACTTCAGGAGATAGCTGAAAAGACTAAAGCAAAGAAAATAGATATTCAACTTTTAGTTGATAATGGTATAGTTGGAAAGCGTGACCTGGTAAAAATCCTGGGTCGTGGAGAGTTGAAAGCTAAAGTTGAAGTTGAAGTACATAAATTTTCTGCTGCTGCACAAAGTGCAATTGAAGCAGCGGGAGGCAAAGTAGTAGTTGTAGAATAGAATGAAGAAGTTTTTCACCACCATAAAGAATATTTTTTCGATCGAAGATCTTAGGATCAGGATATTGAATACTATTGGATTCCTTGTCATATTCAGATTAGGATCCTTTGTGGTACTTCCGGGTATTGATCCCGAAATCCTGGAACAGGTTGGTGGTCAGGCACAAGGTATTTTTGGCCTGTTAAATACATTTCTGGGTGGTGCATTCTCTAGGGCATCAATTTTTGCTTTGGGAATTATGCCATATATATCTGCTTCTATTGTTATGCAGTTGATGCAGGTGGCTGTACCTTACTTCCAGAAAATGCAGAAGGAAGGAGAGTCTGGACGAAATAGGATGAATCAAATTACCAGGGTGTTAACAATTGCTATTACCCTGGCTCAGTCTATAGGATACCTTGCTACAACAGTACCTTCAGAGGCGATAGTTATTGATCCTTACCTGTTTAGGATAAGCTCAATGGTTATCCTGGTAGCAGGAACCATGTTTGTAATGTGGTTGGGAGAGAGAATAACAGACAAAGGTATTGGTAATGGTATATCAATGTTGATTATGATTGGTATAATCTCAAGATTACCAACCTACCTTGTAGGTGAAGTAATGGCAAGAGGCATGAGTGGTGCACTTGTATTAGTACTTGAAATGGTAGCCTTATTCTTTGTAGTTGTTGCGGTTGTAGCATTTACCCAGGCAACTAGAAGAGTGCCTGTTCAATATGCAAAACAGGTTGTTGGCAACAAGGTATATGGTGGGCAAAGGCAGTATATTCCGCTGAAGGTTAACTCTTCCGGTGTAATGCCTATTATCTTTGCACAGGCATTAATGTTTATTCCACCAATGATTGCAAATATCTGGGCACAGGATAGTGATATTGCAGCATATGTTGGTACTGCATTTTCAGATCCTACCTCATGGCAGTATAATGCATTGTTTGGCATAATGATCTTGCTGTTTACATTTTTCTATACTGCTATTACGGTTAATCCGAACCAGATAGCCGAAGATTTAAAAAGAAACGGAGGTTTTATACCTGGTATTAAGCCTGGTAAACAGACTTCTGAATTTATAGATAACATTGTAACCCGAGTAACCTTACCCGGATCAATCTTTTTGGCATTGGTGGCAATTATGCCTGCTTTTGCCCAGTTGGCTGGTGTAAGTGTTGGCTTCGCACAATTCTATGGAGGCACATCACTATTGATTATGGTGGGTGTTATCCTTGATACATTACAGCAAATAGAGAGCTATTTGTTAATGCGTCACTATGAAGGAATGATGAAGTCAGGCAGGGTTAAAGGACGTTCTCAAGTTGCTGTTGCCTAGTCTTTATAATGGTTCATTATAAGACTGGCGAAGAGATTGAACTGATAAAAGAATCAGCCCAAATACTGGGCAAGGCTCATGCAGAGGTAGCCAGGATGATAAAGCCAGGCGCGAAAACTTCAGACATGGATAAAAGAGCCGAAGAATTTATCAGGGATCATGGTGGAGTGCCATCATTTCTCAACTACAATGGGTTCCCATACACATTATGTGTATCACCCAATGAGCAGGTTGTGCATGGTTTCCCATCTGATCGTGAGATACAGGAAGGGGATATACTAAGCATTGATTGCGGTGTATATTACAAGGGATTCCATAGTGATTCTGCTTATACCTATCCTATAGGTGAAGTTGATGAGAGAACAATGCAACTATTAAAAGTGACAAAAGAGTCACTTTATAAAGGAATTGAAGAAGCTGTTGTTGGTAAACGCATAGGAGATGTTGGTTTTGCCGTCCAGAATCATGTTGAAAAATATGGTTATTCAGTAGTTAGAGAGCTGGTTGGGCATGGAGTGGGTAAAGAACTGCATGAGTCACCTGAAGTACCTAACTATGGGAAAAGAGGAAGAGGACCAATGTTGAAAGAAGGGATGGTAATTGCGATTGAACCTATGATCAACCTGGGGAAGAAAGAAATAGTGCAGGAGAGCGATGGTTGGACCATCAGGACCAGAGACAGGCAGATGTCGGCACATTATGAGCACACGGTAGCAGTAATGAAAGATAAAGCCGAGGTACTGACAACACATGAATATATAGAAGAAGTATTTAAATTTTAATATATGGCTAAACAGGCTTCAATAGAACAAGACGGAACCATAATAGAAGCATTATCGAATGCGATGTTCCGAGTTGAACTAGAAAATGGACATATTATAATTGCCCATATTTCAGGAAAAATGAGAATGCACTATATTAAAATTTTGCCGGGCGATAAGGTAAAACTGGAAATGTCGCCTTACGATTTAACAAAAGGAAGAATAGTTTATAGATATAAATAAGAAATTAACTCATGAAAGTTAAAGCATCTGTAAAGAAACGAAGTGCTGATTGCAAGGTGATCCGAAGAAAGGGGAAAGTCTATGTAATCAATAAAAAGAATCCAAAATTCAAACAAAGACAAGGCTAATTGTTATGGCTAGAATTGCAGGTATAGATATTCCACAAAAGAAGCGAGGAGAAATCGCTTTAACTTACATCTTCGGTATTGGTAGAAGCAATGCTCAGAGGATATTAACTGAAGCCGGTGTTGACTGGGATAAGCAAGTTATTGAGTGGACTGATGAAGAAGCAAATAAAGTACGTGCTATCATTAGTGAAAAGTTCAAGGTAGAAGGTGTACTTAAATCAGAAGTGCAGCTTAATATCAAGCGTTTACTTGATATCGGATGTTATCGTGGTTTAAGGCATAGAAGAGGCTTGCCAGTTCGTGGTCAGCATACTAAGAATAATGCCAGAACCAGAAAAGGAAAGAGAAAAACTGTTGCTAATAAAAAGATAGCTGTTAAATAGGCATTACTGATATGGCACAAAAAAGAAAAGATAAAGCGAAGAAAAGAGTTGTTAATGTTGAGGCTATTGGCCAGGCACATATTAAAGCCACATTTAACAATATCATTATTTCTTTAACTAATACACAAGGACAGGTTATTTCATGGGCATCAGCTGGTAAAATGGGCTTTAAAGGCTCAAAGAAAAATACACCATACGCTGGTCAGGTAGCTGCTCAAGATTGTGCACAAAAGGCATATGATCTTGGATTGCGTAAAGTTGATGTATTTGTGAAGGGTCCTGGAGCTGGTCGTGAATCAGCTATTAGAACAATCCAGAATGTTGGTATCGAAGTTACTACTATTAGAGACGTAACACCATTACCACATAATGGTTGTCGACCACCTAAGAGAAGAAGAGTTTAAAAGCATTAAAAGAATTAATTAATAATGGCGAGATATAGAGGTCCTAAAGCTAAAGTAGCCAGACGATTTAACGATCCGATTTTTGGCCCAAGTAAGGCTGTACAAAAGAAAGCCTACCCTCCGGGTCAACATGGGCGTAACAGAAGAAGAAAACCTTCTGAATATGCTATTCAGCTAATGGAGAAGCAAAAGGCGAAATACACTTATGGTGTTTTGGAGCGTCAGTTCTCTAACTTATTCGACAAAGCATCAAGAAAAAGTGGTATTACCGGTGAAATCCTGTTACAACTTTTAGAAACACGACTTGATAATACTGTATTCCGATTAGGAATTGCCCCTACACGTAGGGCTGCAAGACAATTTGTATTGCACAAGCATATAATTGTTAATGGTAAATTAGTTAATGTTCCTTCTTTTGCTCTTCGTATTGGAGATATCGTAGAAGTTAGAGAAAAGTCAAAATCTTTAGAAACAGTTACCAATAGCGTTGCTGCTACGGCAACAAAGAGATTCCCCTGGTTAGAGTGGGATCCAGCAACATTAGCAGGTAAGCTTATTTCTATGCCTATCAGGGAAGATATCCCTGAGAATATTCAAGAACAACTTATTGTTGAACTTTACTCGAAATAAAATTATTAATCTCTGGTTGTTTATACAGCCTGAATAAAAATTATAAAATATGTCAATATTAGCGTTTCAGATGCCCGAAAAGGTGGCCATGGAGAAAGCAGATGATTTTCATGGACTGTTCACATTTAAACCACTTGAGCAAGGTTACGGGGTGACTATTGGTAATGCTTTGAGAAGAATACTTCTCTCTTCATTAGAAGGATATGCTATTACCGGAATAAAGATACCAAACGTATTACATGAGTTTTCGGCTATCGAAGGAGTTGTGGAGGATGTTTCTGATATCATCCTTAACCTTAAGATGGTGCGATTTAAAAAAATTGCTGATTCATTTGACAACAAAATCACAGTAAATATTAAGGGTAAGGAAGTGCTTACTGCTGGTGATCTTATGAAGTTCACTACAGCTTTCGAAATTCTTAATCCTGATCATGTGATTTGTCATCTGGACAAAAAGGCTGATCTGGAAATTGAATTGACTGTTGACAAGGGTCGTGGTTATCTGCCTGCAGAAGAGAACAAGCCTGCTGAACAAGTATTCGGCTATGTTCCTATTGATGCTATTTTTACTCCTATTAAAAATGTAAAGTATAGTGTTGAAAATACGAGGGTAGAACAAAAGACTGACTACGAAATGTTAGTTCTAGACATCGAAACTGACGGTTCAATTCATCCTGAAGATGCACTTAAAGGCGCTGCTCATATTCTTATACAGCACTTTATGCTATTCTCAGATCAGAATATGATTCTTGAATCAGCTGATGCAGGTGAACCTGAAGCAGTAGATGAAGAAATGCTACACATGCGAAAGCTTCTTAAAACTCAATTGCATGACCTGGATCTTTCTGTACGTGCATACAACTGCCTTAAGGCTGCAGATGTTCGTTCTTTAGGAGACCTGGTAAGCCTTGAGATTTCTGATATGATGAAATTCAGGAACTTCGGTAAAAAGTCATTAGCTGAATTGGAGCAATTGGTAGCAGAAAAGAACATGACATTTGGTATGGATCTTTCAAAATATAAACTTGAAGAAGAGTAGAACCGATGAGACACGGGAAGAAATTTAATCATTTAGGAAAGAGTCCTTCACACAGAAAGGCAATGCTTTCAAATATGGCATCTTCATTGATCATGGAGAAACGTATTACCACAACTGTGGCTAAAGCAAAAGCTTTGAGAAAGTATGTGGAGCCTCTACTTACAAAATCGAAAACAGATGATACCCATTCTAGAAGGGTAGTATTCTCATATTTACAAGACAAGAATTCAGTTAGCGAACTTTTTAATGAGGTAGCGGATAGGATTGCTAATCGTCCGGGTGGTTATACCAGGATTCTTAAAACAGGCAATCGTTTAGGTGATAATGCTGATATGTGTGTAATTGAATTAGTTGATTACAACGAAGCATTATTAAAAGAAGCTAAGCCTAAGAAAGCTAAGACAAGAAGAAGTAGAAGAGGTAAAGGAGGAGCTGAAGCAGCCGATTCTAAGCCTGCTGAAGCTAAAGTTGAGACAACAGAGGAAGTAGTAGAGGAGACTCCTGTAGTAGAAGATGCTGAAGTAGTTGAAGAGGCAGTAGAAGAAACTCCTGTTAAGGAGGAGCCAAAAGCTGAGGCTGAATCTGCAGAAGCGGAGAAAGAAACTGAAGAGCCAGTAGCAGAAGCTGAAGAAAAAGCCTCTGAAGAAACCGTGGAGAAGGAAGACGAGTCTTCAGAAGAAGAAGAGGACAAGAAAGAATAATCTTGTTTACATGATATATATGAGGGGTTATCCGCCAG
>JBDLIU010000005.1:0-40932 GCA_039714715.1 Bacteroidota bacterium | reverse complement strand
CCCCTCAGCGCTGATGGTACTGCCGTAAAAGGTGGGAGAGTAAGTCGTTGCCAGTCTTTATTATAAGGGTTGTTGTTAAATCAGCAACCCTTTTTTTATAACCACTTAACAAAGTCGTTGTCATGACGAGCCAAAGGCTGTCATGATCCTGACCGAAACCGTCAGAACCAGTTTCTATTATAGCCCTGTAGTTTATACTATAGGGTTTTTTATGCCCATCATTTATTATTTTCCGTTCATCAAGTTTACAGATTCATCTTTAATTTTTACTTCGTAGAATCAGTTAAAAAATGTAATTTGCAAGTCTAAAGTATGAAGATTATGAGTTATAAAACAGATTTACAAATTGCGCAGGAAACTGAACTTCAGCATATAAATGATATAGCTGCAAAGCTGAATATTGACCCGGAAACAATGGAACTGTATGGGAAATATAAAGCTAAATTACCTCTTGATTTGATCGATGAAGATAAGGTCAAGGAAAACAATTTGGTCTTGGTAACAGCCATAACGCCTACTCCACCCGGAGAAGGTAAAACCACTGTGTCAATTGGACTTACTGAGGGTTTAAATAAAATAAACAAGAAAACAACAGTAGTATTACGTGAGCCTTCTTTAGGACCCGTCTTTGGTATGAAAGGTGGTGCTGCAGGTGGTGGATATGCTCAGGTTGTGCCAATGGAAGACATCAACCTTCATTTTACAGGAGACTTTGCTGCCGTAGAAAAAGCCAATAACTTGCTCGCAGCATTAATTGATAATAATATTCAGAATCCTAAGTATAGCCTGGGGATTGATCCTCGAACTGTGTCATGGAAGAGAGTAATGGACATGAATGATCGGGCTCTTCGTCAAATTGTTTCAGGCTTAGGTGGCAAAACAGGTGGATTTTTGCGTGAAGCAGGATTTAATATTACTGCAGCATCCGAAATTATGGCAATCCTATGTTTGGCTAATGATTTGGCAGACCTGAAAGAAAAAATGGGTAACATTTATGTTGGAGAAACATTTGATAAAAAACCTGTATATGCTCGTGATATTAAGGCTAATGGAGCTATGGCGGCACTTATGAAGGATGCTATTAAGCCAAACCTTGTCCAAACTCTTGAAGGTAATCCAGCTATAATTCATGGAGGACCTTTTGCTAATATAGCCCAGGGAACTAACTCTGTAATTGCAACAAAGATGGGCCTATCGTTAAGTAATTATGTAGTTACTGAAGCAGGTTTTGGTGCTGATCTGGGAGCTGAGAAATTCCTCGATATAAAATGCACATACTCTGGCCTATCACCCAAAGCAGTTGTATTGGTGGCTACAGTAAGAGCTCTTAAGTATCATGGTGGACAAGATTTAAAAGAATTAACTAATGAAAATGTTGATGCTCTTAAAGCAGGAATGGGTAATTTGGAAAAACATATTGAGAATATTCATTCATTTGGATTACCTGTTGTAGTGGCCATCAACAAGTTTGTTTCTGATACAGATGCTGAAATTCAAACATTGAGAGATCATTGTAATAATATGAAAGATGTGAGGGTTGCACTTTGTGAAGGATGGGAGCATGGAGGTGACGGTTGTACAGAACTGGCTCAGGAAGTTGTATTAGCATCTGAAGAAAGCCAAGGTGAGTTCAAACCAATTTATGATTGGGATATGAGTGTGGAAGAAAAGATTATTAAGGTAGCTAAAACAATTTATGGTGCTGGCTCTGTTGTATTTCAACCAAAGGCGAAAAATAATATTAAAACTATCAACAAATTGGGATTGGACAAAATGCCTATTTGCATTGCCAAAACTCAAAATTCATTGTCGGACAACACGAAGCTTTTGGGGCGCCCTGAAGGTTTTAAGCTTACTGTACGTGAAATAGAAATTGCTGCAGGAGCAGGTTTTGTTATTCCAATAACAGGCAATATGCTTAGAATGCCTGGATTACCAATGATTCCTGCGGCTGAAGGGATCGATATAGATAGTGACGGTAATATTACTGGATTATCATAATTATTATGACCGAACGCATTGGGACAGTCAATATTCGAAGGATATTGGCTGATAAAGTGACTGAAGAAAATGATCTGGTAGTAGTTGAAGAACCACTTGAGATTCGTATTGGTTATGGTTCTGATTCTGATCGGAAGCAATCAAGTATTACGGTTACAATGCGAACACCTGGTGATGATGAATTACTATGCATGGGATTCTTGTATAGTGAAGGAATCATTAGCTCTTTAAGTGATGTTTTAAGTGCTAAATATTGCAAAAATATTGGCCAGGAGCCAGGAGGAGACAATATAATGCGTGTTGAACTTATTCCCAATGTTAAAGTCGAAATTGAAAAGATAGAGAGAAATTTCTATACCAATTCCAGTTGTGGTGTTTGCGGTAAGGCTTCAATAGATCACGTAAAACAAAATTCCGAGCCTCTGAAAATTACCAGTTTCAAAGTAGCTAAGGAAGTATTACAGAAACTTCCTCAAAAGCTACTAAGTACACAAGAAGTGTTTAGGTATACTGGAGGTCTTCATGCTTGTGGATTGTTTACACCGAATGGTGAAATGATTTTGCATAAAGAAGATGTCGGACGGCATAATGCTTTAGATAAATTGATTGGAAGCCTCGTTTTATCAAAACAACTGCCCTTAAATGAAAGTATTCTGGTATTGAGCGGTAGAATTAGCTTCGAGCTTGTGCAGAAGGCTGTAAATGCAGGAATACCAATAGTTGCAGGTGTTGGAGCACCTTCTACTTTGTCTATCGATTTGGCTAATGAGTACGGGGTAACCTTGATTGGATTCTTGAAAGAAAATGGATTTAATATTTATACAGGTTTTGAAAGAGTAGTAAACTTTGAAACGAGTTACGATGTTTCGGGATGAGTTACCTGTCTGCATGTTGTAGCTGAGACTTTAGCATAAGCAATCGACAAGGAGGTATATGTTACTATTGAAAAATAATAAAACTCAAAAGAATGAAACTTAGAATTAAAGGTAATACGATAAGGATAAGACTTACCAATAAAGAGGTTCAGATGCTTGTTAATGGCGAAAAAATTGAAAATGCAACAGTGTTTCCATCAGCGATTTTAACCTATCTCATGCAACCTTCAGATAAAGGTGGTGCAGATTTTATTGATAACAGTATTCAGATCAACCTTACAAAAGAAGAGATTGGGATACTTTCAGCAGAAGATGACAAAGGCATTTCAAAAGAAATCCCAACGGAAAAAGGCAATAAATTGAGTATATTAGTTGAGCAGGATTTATTGGCATAAATAATAAAAATGTCTAATAAACTTCCTGTTTGTATTAACAATATTGAATAAAAGGATATGCCGGAAAATTTAAGTGCTTTATCGGGGCGAAAAGGTCTGGATGACAGCCTTTTTGAAAAGTATGTTGATGGAGCTAAAAAGACAGGGTCACCTGATTCGGAGTTATTACGTGATTTAGCCAAAGAATTTTTATTGGGGAAAGCAGTAACATATGGTGCTGCATCATTTTATGACTTTCTTAAACCTGACCATAAGGGGAAGAAAGTTCATGTTTGTAATGGTAGCGCCTGCTTATTGGCAAATACACAAAATGACGTAAACAGTAAGTTACTAAGTCATTTTAAAGATGATGAGATAGGGCATATGTGCTGCCTGGGCCGATGTTATGAAAATGCGGCTTTCCAGGTGGAGGGTGCAAATTATTCAGGGGATGATATTAATGATCTTGATGTAATTCTATCTGAGAATAAGCCGTCTGTCAAGGAATATATCATTGAGACTAATTTAGAAAAAAAAGTTCTAACAGCGGATAAATTATCGGTTCAAGATTTTGAAGTACTATATATCAAACTAATTGAACTTGGTGCTGACAATGCTTTAAATGAAATAACACAATCTAATATTCGTGGTCGTGGTGGCGCTGGATTCCCGATGGGATTTAAATGGGAGTCATGTAAAAATTCCTCTTCAGACCAGAAGTATATTGTATGTAATGCCGATGAAGGAGACCCCGGGGCATTTTCAGACAGATACCTGTTAGAGGAACAGCCTCTTTCGGTGCTGTTTGGTATGTTAACTGCGGGATATATTACGGGTGCAACCAGGGGTGTACTTTATATCAGGGGAGAGTACCCTGAGTCAGTTACCAAAATTCGTGAAACAATTGATATATTGGATAAAGCTGGTTTACAAGGTGAAAATATTAAAGATTCAGGATTTGATTTCCGGTTTAAGGTAATTGAAGGAGCCGGATCCTATGTTTGTGGTGAAGAGACAGCACTTCTGTCATCTATAGAAGGACAAAGACCGGAAGTGAGAATCAGACCGCCATATCCTACACAAGATGGTCTTTTTAATAAACCTACGATTGTTAATAATGTTGAGACCCTTGCTGCAGTTCCATTTATTCTTAGTGAAGGTAGCACTGCTTATTCAGAACTAGGCACCTCCAAATCAACCGGCACGAAGCTTATTTCTTTGGATTCTTTTTTTAATAATCCAGGAGTGGTTGAAGTAGAAATGGGAATCCCTTTCAATGAGTTAATCTACAATATTGGGGGTGGTTTTAAGGCTCCTGTTAAGGCGGTACATGTTGGAGGTCCTTTGGGAGGAATTGTGCCAATTAGTAAAATCAAAGACCTTAACCTGGATTTTGAAAGCTTCAGCAATAATGGTTTCCTCCTGGGACATGCAGGAATTGTTTCTATTCCTGAAGAATACCCAATGATAAACTACCTTGAGCATTTATTTGAATTTACTGCTGCAGAATCATGTGGCAAATGCTTCCCATGTAGTATTGGATCAGTACGTGGCAGGGAGATGATTACGACTGCTATTAAAAAAGAAGATAAAATAGATAGAGTTTTAATGGAGGATCTTCTTGAAACATTAGAAGTAGGATCTCTTTGTGCTTTGGGAGGCGGTTTGCCTCTTGGTGTAAGAAATGCACTGGAGTATTTTAAGGATGAATTAGAACCATATTTTAAATAGACTGTTATGGAAAAAACCATGAATCGTGTATTTATTAATGATGAAGAAGTTCTTTATAGAAGTGGTGAAACAATCCTGAATCTGTTAAGAAGGGAATTGGGAGAAGAATCAATTCCTACACTCTGTGATGCCCCTAATCTAAAACCTTTTGGGTCATGTCGTGTATGTAGTGTTGATGTTTCATTAGAGAAAGGAGGCCCATCCAAAGTGCAGGCATCTTGCCATACCCCTGTAACAACGGGTTCCTATATTTATACCCATACTGAAAGGATTGAGAAATTAAGAAGGAACATTGTAGAACTTGTGTTAACAGACTATCCTAAAGAAAAATTTGTTATCGACAATCCAAATAAAAACGAACTAAAGAAAGTTGCATTGCAGGTTGGTGTCAACATTGATGATGTTAGATATAAATCGGGTATTAATCATTTTGACCGTGTAAAAGATGAGACACACCCTTATATGAGGGCTGATCTTACTGCTTGTATTAACTGTTATCGTTGTGTAAGAGCTTGTGAAGAAGTTCAGGGCGAAATGGTTCTTACGATGGTTGGGCGCGGTTTCGAAAATACTGTAACCATGGGCATGAATGATGGGTTTAAAGACTCAGATTGTGTGTCATGTGGTGCGTGTAGTCAGGCTTGCCCTACTGGTGCTATAACTGATATTTTCAATTCTAAGTTCGCGGAGGCTGATGAAATAACCCGAACAATTTGCACTTATTGTGGGGTTGGCTGTAACCTTGATGTAGCTACAAAAAATGGAGAGGTAGTCAGTATTACGGCACCTTATGACGCTGAAGTAAATGAAGGACATACATGCTTGAAAGGGCGGTATGCCTTTAAGTTTTATGATCATCCGGACAGGTTAAGAAATCCTTTAATAAAGAAAAATGGTGCATTTGAAGAAGTATCCTGGGATGAGGCATATGATTATGTTGTAACCAAACTCGAATCCATTAGAAACAATAAAGGCCCTGATGCAATAGCTGGTATATCTTCATCAAGATGTACAAATGAAGAAAACTACCTGATGCAGAAATTTATAAGGACAGTTATAGGCACTAATAATATTGATGGTTGTGCGCGTGTTTGTCATTCGCCTACTGCATTGGGTATGCAAAGATCTTTTGGGACAGGTGCTGCCACCAATTCAATATTTGATCTTAATTATACAGACTGTATGCTGGTTATTGGGGCCAACCCAACTTCGGCACATCCGGTTACTGGGGCAAGAATAAAGCAAGCTGCCATTAAAGGAAAAACACTAATAGTTGTTGACCCAAGAGAAACAGAGCTGGCTAAATATGCCAATTACCACTTGCAGTTAAGGCCTGGCACTAATGTGGCCATGCTTAATATGTTGCTCTATTATATTGTTCAGGAAGGATTAGCTGATGAAGAATTTATAGAATCAAGAACAGAAGGTTACATTGAATTTGTAGAGAAAATAAAAATTCTGGATATAGATAAAATGGCAGAAGTGACAGGTGTAGATAAGGAATTAGCGAGAAAAGCTGCAATCGCTTATGCATCTGCACCAAATGCAATGTCATTCCATGGGTTAGGTGTAACAGAGCATTACCAGGGCACATTCACAGTTATGCAGATAGCTGATTTGGCTATGGTAACAGGTAATATTGGAAGAAGGGGAGTAGGTGTAAATCCTTTGCGTGGGCAGAATAATGTACAGGGTGCAGCGGATATGGGTGTTCAACCACATCAGGGGGCTGGTTATTTAGATATTACAAATTCCGAAATACGGGCTCAATACAAAGAGCATTATGGCGTGGATATTCCTGGAGAGGTTGGCTATAAGATTCCTGAGATGTTTGAGGCAGCTTTAGCGGGCGATTTAAAGGCAGTCTGGATAATAGGGGAAGATGTAGCACAGACAGATCCTAATACGGCTAAAGTGAAGAAAGCCCTGGATGCCCTCGACCTGGTTATTGTGCAGGAACTATTCATGACAGAAACAGCCAAGCTTGCTGATGTTGTGCTTCCGGGAGCATCATTCCTGGAGAAGTCAGGAACATTTACGAATGGAGAGCGAAGAGTGCAAAGAGTAAATAAGGTGGTAGAACCTATTGGTAATGCAAAACCTGATGGTCAGATTATTATTGATGTGATGAACAGGATGGGTTACTCACAGGCTGATTATACTGCTGATGGTGTACTGGAAGAAGTTTCCCAAATTGTTCCATTTTTTAAAGGGATAAAATGGGAAGAACTTGGTGTTAATGGTAAACAGTGGCCTGTTACTGAAGATGGCAAAGGAACAGATATGATTCATGTGGAAGAGTTTAAGCGAGGGAAGGGACGTATAGAGTACTTCGATTGGCAGGAGACAGAGGAAATTGAAGAGCATGGTGAAAAATACCCCTATATTATAACAACCAACCGTGACCTGGAGCATTATAACTGTGGTGCAATGACACGCAGGACGGCCAATGTGGAGATTAATTCCGAAGATGTACTCTTGATAAATCAAGAGGATGCCGACAATCATAGTATTCAGGATGGTGACATGGTATGTGTTTCTTCTGCAAGGGGTAAGGTGGATATAAGAGCTGAGATTTCTGACCAGGTAAAACCAGGAATTATGAGTACAACATTCCATTTCCCTGAGATTCTGGTTAATATAATAACCAGCGATGTGTTAGACTCTGAAGCTAAATGCCCGGAATATAAGGTCGTTGCTGTAAATATCCGTAAATCAAAAGGACAATACGCTAAGGCATAAGGTATAATAGTGAAATCGAATTACCTTTGGCTATTTAGACTAGCGGGAACTTTTATGCGTAATCCTTATCCAATCAATCCTTTATTTCAGCTTATTGTAAAAGTTTGGATGTTCTTTTTTACAAGGTATTACAAAATCACATACAATGTTTCAAAAGAAATAAAGGGAATCAACCAGTCTTATTTAATGTTATCGAACCATTATGGAAGATACGATCCTTTTATTATAAGTTATCCTTTTAAGAAGCGCCCAAATTTCATTTCATCAGATTCAGTCTTACGCTATAAGATAATTGGTTTTTTGTTTAAGGGACTTGGGGCAATGCCAAAGAAAAAAGGGGTGAAGGATACTTATATAATCAGAGAAATGATTAGTGTGATTAGATATGGGGGTTCACTTGCATTATTTCCGGAAGGAGCACGCTCATGGACAGGTGAGATAAATTATATTGAGGGTTCGATTGCCAAATTAGTAAAGCTGTTAAAGGTTCCGGTTATTACTGTGAGGATGAAAGGTGCTTATGCATTAGATCCTCGATGGGCAAAACCGTTAAGAAGGGCAAAGGTTGATATTGACTATCAAATGGCCTTCACGCAACAAGAAATAGCAGATCTTTCTGAAGAAGAAATTGTGAGAATACTTCGAAAGAATCTATACCAGGATGATATGTCTTACCTGAAAGAGCATAGAATTAAGATTAAATCCAGGAAAAAAGCAGAATTTATTGATCTGGTACTATTCCAATGTCCTGAATGTAATCAGTTTGCGGGATTTAATGCGAAAGGGAATTCTTTCAAGTGCAGGGCCTGTGGTATTGAAAATAGAATAAATGATTATGGAATGTTTGAGTTAACTGGTGGTGTTAAATCGAAGTTTGATAATATCAAAGACTGGATTCATTGGCAGAATAGAAACCTGGTTAAATATGTAAAAGAGCAGATGGAGAAGAATGATGAAGTTAAATTATTTCAGGCCAACGATATTTTAGTGAACTACTCAAAGGATTATGAAATAATGAAACCAATTGGAACGGGAAGCATTATGTTTTTCTCTGACAAACTTAGACTTCGTATTAATAATGAAGATATTGATTTAATGTGGAAAGATATACAGGTAATTGGGCCTCAGCATTTAGAGCGGATAGAATTACTACATGGTGAAGAGGCCTACCGTTTTATCAGTACCAAGGAAAATGAGGCTGGTATAAAATGGGAAATAGCAGCCAATGTGGTATGGTATAAAACAGGACAACATAATAAGCTCTCTCCCTATTTTAAGGAACTTGTTGCTGATTGAAAAAAGGCTGAAACCAGGTAAATGGGATCAGCCTTAAACTTAAACCTATTAACATGTATATTAGTTAATATCTTCTCCTTTTTCCAGTTTCTTAAGGTTAGATTCTATCGCAGGGCCATTAAATCTGTCATTGGCTGGAACATTTGTCCTGGCAACCTTTAAATATTTAATAGCTTTCTTAAAGTCGCCTTTTGCAGAATAGGCTCTTGCCAGGCCATAATTAGTTGGCCATGCGCCCTTGTTCTTTTTATAGTTGTATAAGAATACTTCCAGGGCTTTATCCTTTTTGCCTTGAGCAATAAGTCGTCTTCCATAGCCATGTACCTGAAAAGTAGTAGCTGCAGGATTCTTTATGGCTTCGTCCATCAGATTCTGACTTTCCTCCTTTTTACCCATTTTGTCCAAAATCTGGGCTTTAACACTCATATTATTAAAGTTCTTTTGCATACCAATAGATTGATCTACCCATGCAAGTCCTTTTTCTAGTTCTACATTGTTGTTAAGGCAATACTGCGCTGCCGACATTGGACCTTGCCAGAAGAATCCTGTAACACTCCGTAATTCATTTTCTGCATTGGCTAGCACGATGGCATCAACATCGAATTCTATTTTGAAAGGAATCCTTTTCTTTTCCCAATCAAGGACAGCCGTTACTGTTGTTTTATTTATATGTGTAAAATCAAAAGTAAGACGCTCTTTGTGAGGGATCTCCACAGCATTTACAGTAACTCTAATTAGATCTTCATTTTGAGAGTAATAGTAGCTACCCCAGGACTCACTATTCTTAGAGAAAATGACATCCACCTTACCATCTTCATAAAGGCCAAAGAAAAGGCCATAGGTTCCTGCAGGTATTTTTTTTCCTTCTACTGTGGCAGCATGAGAGAAGGTAATCATCGTATTTTCATTGGCGCCACCTCTCCATGGAGCGGCTTCTGCCGTTCCAAATCCCAGGTTTTGATAACCATAATGGGCTAACTGAGTACCCCAGATTTCACGCTCACGTACTGCAGGTCGGGAATAGTTGATGGTAACTGTTGAGATTCCAATGGTTTGGATTACCTCTGCTTGTGGGCTTGGCGTTCTTGGTAAAGTAACGCTTTGTCCAATTAATTGACTTGAAGTAAACAATAATACAGCAAGCAGCATAAAAGTAAATTTCCTGGCTGTCATAAGATTTCATTTAGGTTGAACATTGTTTATAATATTGTACGAAATTTTAAAGTCAAAAGAAAATCCAATATTTTAACGGTTTAGTTATGTTTTAGGCGGCTTTGAAAGAATACTAAAGGACTTGTTTTTATTATAAAATATCAGAATGGAATTAGTATTTAATTATTATTGAATAAAAATGTAAAAGAGCTAACTTGTAAAAAATATCTAATTATGAAGTTCCCTAACAGCCAGATTTTTATCAATAAGCTCAATAATTTGTTTAATATTCTTTTAGCCATACCACTTTTATTGGTAGGCTATGGGTATCTTGAAATATCTGATGGATCCTGGACTGCCTTGATGGAGCCTACTAATGCCATTGTAATTGGAATGAGTATAGTACCTGCTATTTTGGTGATGTACTTAAGCCTGAAGTTTAAATCTGAGTCAAGAAAATTGACAATTTTTGATGAGCTCGAGAAAAAAATGGATAGCTATTATAGCCTGGCTACTTTTTACTATTGGTCAGTTTTTGCATTGTCTATGATGTCAGCTATCTTACTATATCTTTTTGCACATATGGCTTTCGCCATAGTTTATGCATTCATTCTTTTCTGGGTATCTGTATTCCGACCAACCATTAAAAGCATTGCAGATCTTTTTGGACTCAAAGATGAGGAGAAGAGGAAGTTTTTAAATAAGGAGTCGTTGGAGGAGTAAAAAATATAATGTACGTCATTGTGAGCGAGCTACACTATTATTCATTAATAAAACAATTTGGATAAGCGTAGCGAAGCAATCTATTTAATGTTTGAGTAAGCAGAGCCAAATAAGGGATTGCTTCAGTCGTTCCGACTCCGCTATGACGCATTGAAGCTAGAATGTCACTCCAAACTGTATTCTGTTCAGTGGAGGAGCTCCCTGGCCCTCCTGGAACATTTCGTTCAGGTCATATTCAATAAAAAAGTCAAAATCCTTAACGCCAATCTGCCCTCTGATTCCATAACGTATATTCGATAGCAGATGATTAGACACATATTTGTCTTTCTTTTTATCACCATCTTCGTTGTAAGTATATTTAGTTCTTGCCCAGATTCGATATCCTACATAAGGACCTGCACCTATTCGGAATCCATCATTGATATTGTTCCAGAGCCTCCAGTTTCTTCTGTTATTTTTACCAAAAGATAACATAGGAATAGCTTTACCTTGTAAGTGCCACGTTGCCAGCTTACTCTTCAGATGATTAACAGGACTAACATCTAAGGCAAAATTAACACCGGAATCATCTACTATTAACCTGGTTGCTGAATTATCAAATCGGTAAATATTCAAAGCCGCAGACAAGCCCATATCAAAATAAAGAGGGCCGAAAACGTAAACCTTATACATGGGGCCAAGGTTCCAGTACCATGAGCCAAGTGGCCTGAGTGCATAAAGCTGGTTTCCTGCAGGGAACTTTCCATTTTCAAGGTATGTGTCAAGCCCTACATCAAGGATAAAATTAAAATAGGGGCGAGGACGATGGGGTGTGTTTTTCTTTTCTTCCTGGCTTGTTTGCGATGATGGTTCAACCTGGTAAACTACAACAGTATCTTTCAAGTATCTTTCTCCGGTCTCATCCTTTATTTCAAGTACCTGAACACTATCATTCAAATTGTTAACCTGTAAGTTCAGATCTTCTAGCACTTTGTTGATATCATATTGGGTAAGATATTCCAAATCTTCCTTGTTATCAACATAAATAATAATTTGACTGTTATTACCGAAGTTTAAAATTACCGTATCTCTTTCCGGATCAGACGGGAATGGGAGTACGCCTGCCATAGACTGAAATGAGTAAAGGATGGCTATCCCTGCTAATATTAATTTATTCATGACCTATTTATTTTGTCCCATAATTTCTATGGGGAGTTTGTTTCTGTACTTGAATTAAACTTTGATTTAATATTTTCTCCTAACCTTCTAAAGTCTAGCAGCCTTTTTTCACCCTTACTAACTTCTTCAAGGTATGCGTATGCTTTTTCGAAATTCGTTTTGTCTTCCTTAGACCCTTGCTTATAAATAATTGTTAGTGGGGCAAAGTCTGTTTCAGTTTCTACCTCAGTTTCAATTTCACCGGAAGAAGCAATGACCGTATTCTCTTCAGTGTAAGGTTCTTCCGGTAGAGCCTCTTCCATAACAGGTTTTATAGTATTCTCAGGCAAATCATTGCTTGCTATTAATGTTGGATTTATCTCTTCACTCTCAATTTGTATTGGATTAGGTTGTACCTCAATGTTCAATGGCTTTTCTTGTGGGTTATCCTTCTTCACAATATTTTGAGTAGATTCTACATTAATTATAACCGGGATAAGATAAACTTTGGCCGGTACAGTTATTTCGTTACTTGTATCATGTAAGTAAGAATACAGGGTATTGTTTTCCGGAACTTGCTTATCAAGGAAATACCAGAAAGATGACATAGCCAGAACAGCGCTGGCTGCTATGCCCACCCATGGCCATATTACTTTACCAGATTTCTGGTCTAAGGCCTCTTCAACTCTTTCCCATGATGAAACTTGAGGTTGATATTCTAACTCCTCCAGTTTATCCGAAAATAATTTGTCTATTTCATGCTTTCCCATCTCTTCTTGATTTTTCTTCCCACAAATTTTCCTTTTTAAGTAACTGTACCTGCAACATTTTACGAGCCCTGCTTAGCTGTGATTTCGAGGTGTTCTCTGAAATATTCAATGTCTTAGCTATTTCCTTGTGAGAATAACCTTCAATTGCATACATGTTAAATACAGTTCTGTATCCTATAGGCAGATTATTGATTAGTTTGACCAGTTCATCGACTTCAAGGTTAGTTGATGCCAGGTTATAGTCCGGTTTCCTGTCAGCATATTCAATATCAACCTCTATATACATGTTCTTATGCTTCCTGATGTATAATAATGATTCGTTAACCATAATCCTTCGAACCCACCCTTCAAAATTACCATCCCCACTGAACTGTTCGATTTTATCAAATACTTTAATGAAGCCAGCGATCATTACACTTTCAGCTTCATTATGGTCGTGTATATACCTGCGGCATAGTCCCAGCATTTTAGGCGCTAACCAGTCATATAATTCCTGCTGAGCCTGTCTTTGCTTTTTAAGGCACCCCGCAATTAACGACTCTTTCGTACCTGACTTTTCTATGATCAACTTCATTTTTAAGTATACTCGACTATAAGATACCAAATAAGAATAAGAGGTTGCATGACAACAATTATTTATTGGTAGTCAATATAGAAACCCAAACATCCAAAGCGGTATCTTATTCTCAAATCCATACTCAATATTATCAGCAGCGATATAAGCATTGTTTATACCTGCAATTTGTTTATCGGACTTGTTTTTACCTCCTATCTCAAAGAGATATTTGTTGTCTACCATAAAATCACCTTTCTCAGGGTATGTTATAGTATGACTTTCTTTTAGATGATTTAAAAAGAAAGTTTCTCTTAAATTACCAATTTCTGGTTCAGACTTTTTTATTGAGTACATATAATTGGTGTTTTCCAAATATATTTTATCTGGTTTTTGAAGTGCACTAATTCCATGTGAGTCTTTAAATAGAATGCTTAGGATGTTTGCTTCTTCCAGATATTTAAAATAGTCAAGGATAGTTCTTCTGTTTACCTGAATCTTATTAGCAATGGCTGATACATTTGGTTTAAAAGGTACAGATTGACCAATTATATATATCAACTGCTTGATTTTGCTTATTATTGATATATCAGTATTGCGAAGCATTGGTAGTTCTATTTCCAGAATCATATTAAGTACTTCTTGTAATTGTTTATAATAAAGAATCTCATTGCCATCATAGAAAGGGAAGTATCCTGTTTTTATATATTCATCAAAATAGGCCAAAGGTTTTATAGTTTTACCTATAGTCAGGGCTAGATTGTTGTGATTAGCAATTATTTCATCCACTGAGAGTTTTTCATAAGCTATTTTGTGTCTTAGTTGTAAGAACTCCCGGAACGATAATCCCTGCAGATCGAAAACCAGAGCTCTTCTGCTTAAGTCTGCTCTCGAATCAAGGATTTCTAACAATGACGAGCCTGTGAAGACAATTTTTAGATCAGGGTGGTAATCATAAATATTTTTAATCTCAATTACCCAATTTTTGTATTTATGAACTTCATCAACAAACAAATGCTTGCCACCCTTGGCGATAAACTCATTAACAAAATCTATTAGTCGGTTATCTGCAAAATATAGATCATCCAAAGAAATGTAAATAGCCTCTGGTGATTGACCATATTCCGTTTTAATGAACTGTAACAATAGTGTTGTTTTCCCTACACCACGAGCCCCCTTTATGCCAATCAATCTACTCCCCCATGGTAGTGTTTTGATTAAATGTCTTGTAAAGTCTAGCGATGTCCTTTCAATAAGGTTAATATGTCTGTTTCTTAGTTCTTCCATTTAAGTGTATTCTAATACACAATAATAAGCATTAAATGTTTATTATAAAATACAATAAATAAAATAAAATGCGTATTGTACTATACATAAATAGGATTGAAGAACTATCTTCAATCCTATTTATACTTAAACTAAAATGGATTAATCTTCCTTTACATTGCTAAAGGATGAGCTTTTGACCGTTGAAACTTTAGCACCGCCACGATACTTAACTTCACTTACTAAAGAAGCATCTATTTTAAGTTCTTCAGATGCATATACCCTGGCTTTTGATGCACCACTGGCTTTTAGCTTTACTATCTCTGCATCATAATTATAGGTGTTTAGATAGGAGGCTGTTGAAATGTTTGCATTGATTTCCTTTCCACTACCTGTCACATTAAGTTGAGAGGCACCAGATAATCTTATATCAAGAGAATAAATATCTGCATCAAGTTTAATATCTGATGCTCCATCCAGGCGGATATATAGTTCTTCCTCTTCAAAACCGGAAATATGTCCTGTTACAGCATCTAAAAGTCGAACATCTTTAAGATTAGGGCAGATGATTTTAACATCTATTCGCCTGTTATAACGATGAAGATCAAATTCATCATCATCATCGAATCTTATTGAGACAGTATTTCCTTCCTGTTCTACCCTGGAAGCATCCAGATATGATTGGTATCCATCCAGTACAACTCTGTATTCGTCACCATGAATAATATTAACACGATAAGGGCCATCGACTCTTATTTCATTGAAATCAACAAAATCTAAAACAAGGTCGTTGTCACTGGTTCTAAGGTTCTGATTGTAGAGATCTTCATAATGCTCACGTCTCTTTTCTGCAGATGATGAATAATTAGTACAGGTTATGCACTCCAACCCGGTAGGATTAAACATCCATGTATTGCCAATAATTTGTGAAGAGCTATATCCCTGATATCCAAATGAGTAGTATAACAAATCGTCAAAATTGTTTCGCATAATGAATGTTTGTCCGTATGGAATGTATAAAGTCATCAACAAATCCTGATTCCTGAACCTGGTTTCGTTAGAGAAATCAATATTTGAATCAAAGATTAAAACGGAGTCTTCCTGTACAATGGCATAGTCAATATTACGGGCATGTTCTATTGCTTCACTTACTGTAGCTCCTCTGGAACTATACTCCTGTACAAGCTTGATTTGTTCACCATCATATCCTCTCAGCTTTAACCTCACTACATCAAACTCTTCATAGCCAGTATCTGTGATATCCAATACCAATTGACTGTTATTAATATCATAGAAATGTGTTTCAGTATATTCTCCCTCATTTCTAAAATCATAAATAACGGAAGGTACTGTAAAACTTAGTCCGATCAGACTAAACAACCAGATGGCAAACATGGTCCAACCTACAGTTGCGTTCGGAATCCTGGATTTTGATGCAATAGACAATCCAAGGAACATAATAGCTAAACCAGGAATTCCAATAAATAACATTGCTGATATAAATCCTAGAGGGCTAAAGGTTTCATTAATGAGTTCAAATGGGAATGTGCCAAAATGAACCATTTCACCACCTGCCATTAATCCAAGATATACACTGCCACTAACCAGTACGCCAAACAGTATTCCAAGACCAGCAATTGTAAGTGCAATACCCAGAATTACTCTTACAAACTCAAGGATAAATTTTGCAATTGGGCCTAACGCTCTTGCAAGTCCTACTAAAATCATGGCTATTACCCGGAAAGGGAAAAGAAGAATCTTAACAATTGCACTTTCTTCTTTAGGATTCTCCTTGGCCTCGATTGTACTCTTAATATTGGATTCTATATTCTCCAGGGTTACAGGTTCGCCTTTCATTTGTACCTGTTCTGTAATGGTTCGGGCTTCAGGCAGAATTATCCAAAGTACAATATAGGCTATCAGTCCGGAACCTCCAATTAAAGCAGTTAATACAAAAAGAACCCGTATTAAAGCAACATCTACATCGAAATAGGCTGCGACACCAGTGGCAACACCACCTATTACGCTACCTTGTGGATTACGATACATTTTCTTAACCTTTTTGTCTTCTTCAAGTTCATCTGATTCGGGGGTAACTATCCAGAGAACGATATAACCGAGGATCACAAAGGCACTAAGTGAAAATGTAATAAATACATCAAATAGGAGTATTATAAAAATAAGTCGAATCCAAAGTGGATCTATAGAAAAATAATGAGCAATACCTGACGCTACACCGCCAATAAGCCTGCGTTTCTTATCTCGAAACAGCTTCTTTTTCTCAACATAAGGTTCACGTTCAGATTTCTCATCAGCAGGTTCCTTTCTAGGTTCTTCATCACTATGTGATACAGGTTCATCTTCTTCAACAGCCTGGAAGTCCTGAATGCCTCCCATGGTAGCAATAAGGGCAGAAACATCTTCATGTGTAATAACCTGGTTTTCTTCACCTAGTTTGGATAAAAAGATTTCGGCAATACGACTTTCAATATCGGCAATGATTTCAGTGCTGCCATCAAAAGTTGAGAAATATTTATTTATCGACTCAAGATACTCTTTGAGTTTTTCGTATCCATCTTCTTCAATGTGGAAGATAATACCACTTATGTTTATACTTATATTCTTCTTCATGATTTTTTCCTGGTTGAGGTTGACTTCTTGGTAGTAGTTGATTTCTTAGCCTTTTTGGCTACAATATGACGAGTAGATTTAACAAGTTCTTCCCACGTTGTATTAAGGTTCAGAAGGAAATCATTTCCATCATTAGTTAGTTTATAATATTTACGTGGTGGGCCGGAACTTGATTCAACCCATTTGTATTCCACCAAACCAGATTTTCTCAACCTGGTAAGGAGAGGATAGAGGGTTCCCTCAACAACCATAATTTTTGCGGAAGTTAGTTCTTCGAGCATGTCTGAGGCATATACTTCGCCTCTCGAGACAATCTGTAAAATGCAATACTCGAGAATTCCCTTCCGCATTTGTACTTGTGTATTCTCAAGATTCATGTTGTTATGTTTTGTTTTAACCAATTGATTATACGGGAAAGGTACTGTGTATGGCCAAGTACTAAGTAAAAAATAGTATCTTGTATTAAAAATACTTTATATAATTATATAATAACATAAAATAATTATATGACTAATTACTTTTAATCGTTATTTCTGTTCCGGTTTGATTGAGCAGTTTTGTCTTACTCAGAAGGCTATCAAGGTTTTTCACTGGTACAGTGCCACTGATTATGCATTGGTTGTCATATTCCTGACTTTGAATTCCAATATTAAATTCATTAATCAGTTTCATCACTTCATTGGTTACTTCGTAAGAGAAAACAAACTGTAAACTTTTGGTGACCTGCAGGTTTACTATGGTTGCGTTTTCAATAGCTTCCCGGGCAGCTGTCTTATACGCATTGATAAGACCACTTACCCCTAGTTTTGTTCCTCCAAAATACCTTACGACAACTACCAGGGTAAAGGTGAGGCTATGGGACCTGATCTGTCCCAGGATAGGATCACCTGCAGAGTGATTAGGTTCTCCGTCATCATTGGCCCTGAAAATTTCACTATCTGGTTCAAGTATATAAGCATAACAGTGATGGCGGGCATCGTAGTATTTCTTTTTTATACTATTAAGGTGGCTTTCGACCTCATCAAGGTTCTTTACATGAATAGCAAGACCAATAAATTTGCTTCCTTTTTCTTTATAAAGGCCTTCTCCTGATTCCTTAAGTGTGTTGTAGTTGGTAACCATATTAAAGCATTACTATAATAATTGCCAAAACAGCTATTACAATCCCGATTTTGTTAAATACAGTTAGCTTTTCGCGGAAGATGATTATACCGGCCAGGGCACTAAGTACTACAATGCCGGTATTAAAAATGGGAAACACAAGTGCCCCATTATTATTAAGTTGACCAAGGGCCAGCAGAAATGCATAGACAGTAAAATAATTGGCTATACCTAGCACAATGCCTCCTATAATACTTTTCAGGCTTATTCTTTTTCCACCTAAGAACAATATTAGTCCTCCAATCACTGCTGCAGATAAAAAGACATAAACCGGAAAAACACTGGCAGTGGTTTCATCAAGGAAATTAAGATTAGTGTAATTGATAGTTGTATCTACAATTCCATTGCCAATAAATACCAGGGCTGGAAGTAACCATAGGATTTTATTTTTTGCTATCACTTGTCCTTTCCCAGGCATTGAACTCATATAGGTAGCAACCAGTGCAAGACCCACTCCAAGAAAATTATACCATTCAAAATGACTCTCAACCTTAAGCACATACAAACTGAACAACACAGGTATTACAAATGCCATTTTACTGGCTATTGATGCAGCTGCCATGCTAAATCTTTGAGCAGTAAGTGCCATTAAATAAAATACCACAATAAAAACAGCCCCCAGTCCTAAAGCAATATAGATCCATTTAGCATTAGAGGGTTGGTTAAGTACATTTTCGTATCCGGCAAATAATGTTCCGGTTATAACACAAACAAAATAATTAGCAACAATGGCATGAAATGTATTAACATTTCTCAGCCCGAATATTTTAAAAAGGGCGAAAATGAGTGTGTTGAGAACAATTGCTAGTGCAAGGTAAACCATAAACAGGGGTTTGCTGACAAAAATACTAATTTGGCAGAGTATGCCCAGATTAGTTAAGTATGTTGATTATATATTTTTTAATCTAAATAGTAGTCTCAGCTTATTCCAAAGAACCTACAGTTTGCTCAACTTTTTCTAAAATCTCACAAGATTTTACAACCTCTTTCATTTTGGTATGATCAGGATAAAGAGGTCTGTCAATATCCAGGAATTCTACATGCGATCTTACCACGGCATGCGCTGCTTCAACCCCATCACCAAATTTATAGTCTCTAAAATCGAGGGCCTGGGCAGCGGCCATAAATTCTATTCCTAGCACACCAAATGCATTGTCTAATATTTGCCAGTTTTTAAGAGCGGTATTCATCCCCATAGAAACAAAGTCCTCCTGGTCTGCAGCAGCCGGAATAGATTGAATAGAAGCAGGAGAAGAAAGTATTCTTTGCTCAACAATTAGAGTATCTGCCGTGTATTGGCTTAACATTAACCCGGAAAACATTCCTGCACCTTTAGTTAAAAATGCTGGTAATCCTACATTCAAGG
The DNA here is from genome assembly GCA_039714715.1 of Bacteroidota bacterium. GTDB lineage: Bacteria > Bacteroidota > Bacteroidia > Cytophagales > Cyclobacteriaceae > S012-113. The sequence continues at coordinate 21,154 of JBDLIU010000005.1, read as the reverse complement.
CAGGGTTATTCAAGCGATTCATCCTTCTTTCAGATAAAATACTAACCATAGTAATACAATAACCAGCCATATCCATTGGCACTGAAACAGGCGTTCCCTGGAAATTAGCTCCTGAGAGCTGAATATCTTCATCCGGGAAGAATACGGGATTGTCACCTACACCATTCAGTTCTATTTCCACCTGTGATCTTGCATATTTAAGGGCATCATGTGCAGCACCAATTACCTGTGGTGTTGAACGCATAGAGTAGGCATCCTGTACCTTATGCGAGATTTTTTCTTCCTTTAAATCACCACCATCAATACATTTATTAATGGCTGCAGCACTTCTGATGGCCCCTGAGAATCCTCTTGCCTTATGAATTTTTCCTGAATAAGGTTTCATGTTGGCTTTTAGTGCTTCGAGACTCATAGAACAGGCAATTTCAGCTTGTTTCAGCCACCTATTGGCGTCATAAAGCCATAAAGCACTCATTGCTGTTAAAACATTAGAGCCGTTAATGGTTGCCAGGCCATCACGTGCTTTTAACCCGGGGATAGGAATACCGGCTTTTTCCATGGCAATTTTCCCATCATAAAGTTCATCCTGGTAGTAAGCTTTCCCTTCACCCATCAGGAGCAAGGCTATTTGTGCCATTGGTGCCAGGTCTCCTGAAGCTCCAACAGAACCTTTCTGGCACACATAGGGTGTAACACCTTTGTTCAGCATGCTTACTAAAGTTTGCGTTATTTCAAGCCTGACTCCAGAGTTGCCATGTGCGTGTACATTGATTCGTCCCAACATAGCGCCTCTTATATATTCAATTGGGGCTGGGTCTCCTATGCCAGCAGCATGGTTGTAGATTAAATATTTTTGGAACTCCTTGATTTGTTCAGCATTAAGAACAACTTCCGAAAATTCTCCTATTCCTGTGTTAACTCCATACATTATTTCATTTGAGTCAATCTTTCTTTCCAGCATGGCCCTGCATTTGTTGATTCTGCCAATGGCATCTGGGTGGAGCTCTACTTTTTCATTGTTCCTTGCAACATTTACTACGTCTTCTATAGTTAAATCTTGACCGGTAATATTTAAGGTCATATCAATACAATTTTATCGGGTTATAATTTTACTCAAATTTAAATATTCTCCACTGTAGCTTAAAACCACTAGCATAATAAACACACATAAAATTTTCTTTTCTTATATAATTTTTCAAGTCTTATTACGATATATATATTGAGACTTAAATTATGACAAGGCTTAATTAAAATGTTAAAAATGTTAACTTGGTAGAGTAGGTATAATAGGTAAATGAAGAGATTGAAAGTAGTTGAAGTTAATAAGTTGCCTGACATAAAGGGAGGGCATGTGTTTAATTCAAGGGATTTCCAATCTTTAAAAGAGGGAGAAAGTAAACATTTTGTTGTGAACGATGAGTCAGACACTTTATGTCGGATTTCTTACGGTCTGGTTGATAATGCGGCCTTGAGTGGTTACCAGGCTACATTTGGGTCATTTGATTTTACTGTCGATCAGGATTTAATAAAACTAATGATAAAAGAAACTTCCCGGAATATATTTAAATCCGGAGTTGAACTTATAAGGATTAAACATTGGCCACTTGGATATCCTGAGGGTGAATTGATTCACAGAGCTTTTATAAGTGCAGGCTTTGAAATTGAATCGAAAGAGGTGAATCAGCACCTGGTTATTAATGAGGAAGAGTTTATAGACAGGATAAAAAAGAATGAAAAGAAAAAGCTGAAACAATCGCACAATGAGAAATTTCAGTTTAAAATGCTTGATGGCAGTTATCTTCTTGAAGTCTATAACCTTGTAAAAGACACCAGAGAACGTAAGGGTTTCCCGGTAAGCATGTCATTTAATGAGCTCGAAAAGGTCTTTAATAAATTGCCGGATAATTATCATTTGTTTGGAGTGTTTGATGAGGATGTATTGATTGCTGCATCAGTAAGTATCAGGATATCCGAGAAAATTCTTTATAATTTTTACCATGCTGACCTATTAGATTATCGGTCCAGAAGCCCATTGGTGATGCTGAATGAAGGCATATATAATTATTGCAAAACTGAGAACATTAAGCTTTTGGATTTAGGTATATCATCGGAGAATGGGGAATTAAATGAAGGCCTGTTTACTTTTAAAGAAAATTTGGGATGTGCTACATCTGATAAAAACACTTATGTTTTAAAAAATGTCAAACCCTAATCTGCCTTTAGTTTCTGTAATCTGCCTCTGTTATAATCACCAAAATTATGTCAGAGATGCTATCGATTCTGTTTGGCAACAAACATATCCTAATATAGAACTTATTGTGGTGGATGATGCCAGCGAGGACAACAGTCAAATAGTTATCAAAGACCATTTAATTGACAGGGATGACATAAAATTTATTGCCCTTAAAGAAAACCTGGGAAATTGCAGTGCTTTCAATAAGGGATGGCGTGAATCATCCGGTGAATTTATTATTGATCTCGCTGCAGATGATCTGTTATTGCCAGAAAGAGTAGCAAAAGGGGTTGAGCAACTTCAATTAAAAGGGAAGGAGTATGGTGTTCATTTCTCAGATGCAAAATTGATTGACAGAGGTGGGAAACATATCGGGGATCATTTAACTGCCAACTTTTTTAATGATAGCGTTCCTGAGGGTTATTTGTTTACCAACTTATTGGAAAAGTATTTCATCAATCCTGTTTCCATGATGTATAGCAGGGAATTATTAGCGTATTTGGGCGGTTACGATGAAACATTGACGTATGAAGATTTTGACCTTTGGGTGAGGTCTTCTAAGAAGTTTAAATATTGTTATTCAAATGAAGTGCTTGTAGCAAAACGTTTGCTTTCAAGTTCGCATAGCACAGGACAATATAATCCGGGGAGCAATATTTTAAAAAGCACATACCGGGTTTGTAAAAAAGCACTGGATATCTGTGAAACCAGTGATGAGTATAAAGCCCTGGTTGTGCGGATCAATTTTGAAATGAAGCAGGCAGCATTCTCATTTAATTGGAGCGTAGTAAAAGATTTCTTTTTTCTTAAAAGAAAGGTTAAGAAAATATTAAAACTGTAAAATCTTAAACTCTGTTCTTCGGTTTAGTCTCCTGCCAACTCTTGTGTTATTATCGGCAATTGGTTTATCCATTCCATACCCGATAGCTTCTATTCTTGCGGGATCAATATTATGTTTCACAAGGTAATCCTTGATCGCATTTGCTCTTCTTTGAGAAAGGTTTTTATTGTATTCTGCTGGTCCTGTATTATCGGTATGCCCACTGATCTCAACTTTAATATTTGGATTCTGCTTCATCAACACTTCCAGGTACTCTACATCCTGAAAGCTGTTAGGTTGGTCACTATCATGACCGAAATAGACATTTATAACACTGGTAAATGATTCCTTGATAGGGTGTAATGCCACTGTCTCATGTATGACATGTGTGGTTACTCTTTTACCAATAACGTGAATCATTGACTCATAAGGAAGGTACCCCTCTTTTTGTATTCTTACTTTATAGTTGGTTAAGTCTTTATTTGTGAAATTCACCTGGTACGTGCCATTTTCATTTTTGCTTCCACCTACAACTGTTTGTTTATCCTGGTTAATCATTGCAATGGTAGCCTCCAGTGTATCTAATGTTTGTTCATCAAGTACAGTAAGTAATAAAGTAATATCCTTATAATCATCTTCAGGTACACTTGGTTCTTCAACCTTGTTTAAATTATCAACAGGTGACTCAACAACTTTGTTCATATCATCAACAGGTGGCTCAACCTTATCAACAGGTTCAATTTCAACTTTTAAAACAGTCTTTAAACTATCAATATTAATTGGCTCCCATTTGGTCATGTCCACACGATAGATATCCTGTTCACCTTTGCTGGAAGACTTAACAGAGGAGTAATATGCATGCGATTCATCTCCACTCAAAACGAAGAAAATGTCGTTTTCTACAGAATTGATAGGGTAGCCCAGGTTATAAGGCTCATTAAAAGATTCCTTGTCTCCATTATCACCTTTTTCAGCGATGTAGATATCCAGATCCCCCATGCCTGCATGTCCATTAGAACTAAAGTATAGATGTTCTCCTGATTTAGAAATAAATGGGCCTTCTTCATCCCTTTCAGTATTGACATGGTTTCCTAAATTTTTTGGTGCCCCCCACCTTCCATTCTCTTCCAAATGAGAAACATATATGTCGGTTCCTCCATATCCACCAGGTTTATCGCTTACAAAATACAGGGTTTTATGGTCGTTAGATAATGTTGCTGAATTTTCAAGGTACGGAGTATTAACAAGTCCTTTTATTGGTTTTGGCTTTGTCCATTCTTTCTCGACAAGTTCACTTACAAGGATATCACCACCATTTTCATCGGTATAGATAAAAAGAATTGAGCCATCTGGTGAAATGCCAATATTTGAATTATGGTAGCTTCCATTAATAGGTGCCGGCATAGGAGCAGCTTCCTGCCACTGTCCATTCACAAAGTCCGATTCATATATATCCTCGTAATATTCAAAATCTTCAGCAAGATCAGCGTTATTTTCATGAGGCCTTCTGGATGTGAATATTAATATTTTCTCATCTGCAGTGACTAATGGCCCATAGTCAGGATATTCTGAATTGACATTGTCTGATAAATTAGAAATTTCAACATCCATTGGATTAGCTATGTAAATCTTAGCATTTCTACATTCGAAAATTTCCCATTCAACATCATAGATTTTTCTGGAACGATCAAACGAAAGGGATTGAATTAGCTGTTTACGATAGGCTTCGTAATATAAAATGGCATTGTCAAATTCTTCTCTGTATTGATATGCTTCACCTATTAGACTAAGAATTTCATCATCAACCAAATGATTCAGTTCATAGGCTTTGAGTAAATAAGGTAGTGCATCTTCCTTATGTACAGTCAATAAAATAGCTTTGCCAGCCATCAGGTGTGCTTCGGCAAAATTAGGATCATGTTCTGTTGCCTGCACAAACATCTCTTTTGCTTGTTTGCGGGTCTGATAGTCGAATAACTCCATACCCATATTGTATAGTTCTCTGGCCGTGGCGAGAGAGTCTTGTGCAAAGGTTTCGATGGTAATTACCATAGTAAACGAAACTACAATTAAACTAAAAATCTTTTTCATTATGATGGGAGCCTTAAAACCGCTTTCTTATAGTCTCAATTTTAATACAAAAGTGCTCTAAAACCTAAGATCTGTACTAATAATGCTGATTTTTATATAAGATGGATACAGTTTAATCTAAATAGAGTCATATTAATTTATGTATATTACATCATGTATTTTCTTTATAAAACCTAATCCAAATATTAAGTAACTGATTATCGCAATAAAATTTTCATAATAAATTTATTACCTAGGTTAAACTATTTAATTTTGAGGCTTAATAGCCCCGGAGTATGAGTGATTTCATTAAGCACGAGTGCGGCATAGCATTGATCCGACTCAGAAAACCATTATCCTATTATATTGAAAAATATGGTACGCCATCTTATGCAGCTCGAAAACTGTACCTGCTTATGGAGAAGCAAAAGAACAGGGGGCAGGATGGAGCTGGAGTTGCCAATATTAAGATAAACCAGGATCCTGGTTTAAAATATATTAGTCGATACAGATCTGTAGACAAAGATCCCATTTCTGATATATTCAAAAAAATCAATAAAAAATATAATAAAGCATCAAATTCTGGAGAAGACTACTCTGATGAATATTGGTTAACAAAAAATATTGCCTTTACCGGGGAAGTATGGTTGGGGCATTTGCGTTACGGAACACATGGTAAAAACAGTATTGAAAATTGCCATCCTATTCTGAGGCAGAACAACTGGCGGAGCAGAAGCCTGGCACTGGCCGGTAATTTTAACATGACTAACGTAGATCAATTGGTAGATATACTGGTTGATTTAGGTCAGCATCCGAAGGAGAAATCAGATACCGTTACTGTGCTTGAAAAAATCGGGCATTTTTTAGATGAAGAGAATCAAAAGATGTTCGACAAGTACAAGGATCAATACTCAAACAAAGAAATTGCTGAAATAATTGCTAATGAACTGGATCTGTTAAACGTGCTTGAAAGGTCGTGTAGAGATTTTGATGGAGGGTATGCAATGGCAGGTCTTACTGGCTATGGTGCAGCTTTTGTAGCACGTGATCCGGCGGGTATAAGGCCTGCTTATTATTATGCAGATGAAGAGGTTGTTGTAGTAGCTTCTGAAAAACCAGCCATTAAAACAGCATTTGATGTTGATTATGATGATATTGTTGAGATTGAGCCAGCTCATGCGCTAATAATTGAAAAAAATGGCGAATTTGAGCAAAAGCAGTTTACAGATAAGCTGGAGAAGAAGTCATGCAGTTTTGAAAGAATATATTTTTCAAGAGGCACTGATCCTGATATTTATAGAGAAAGGAAGATGCTGGGCAGATTACTGGTACCACAGGTATTGCAATCTATTAATTTTGACTTAAAGCATACAGTATTTTCTTATATACCTAATACAGCTGAAACAGCGTTTTTAGGACTGATAGAAGGCCTGGAAGATTATATTTCAGAAAAGAGAAAAGAAGTTATCCTTGATGAAAAACCAAGGCTGGACTCCGTGGAAGAACTTCTCAGTTTTAGACTAAGGATTGAAAAACTTGTGTTGAAAGATGTGAAGATGCGTACATTTATTACAGATGATGCAGACAGGGATGATCTTGTAGCACATGTTTACGATAGCACTTATGAAGTAATTAAGAAAAATGTTGACACCATTGTGGTGCTGGATGACTCCATTGTACGTGGCACAACACTTGAAAAAAGCATACTTACGATGTTATCGAAGCTTGAGCCTAAGAAAATTGTAATAGTTTCATCAGCACCTCAGATTCGTTTCCCTGATTGCTATGGCATTGATATGTCGAAAATGAATGAATTTATTGTGTTTAGAGCATTGATTCAGCTGCTTAAAGAAAATGGTATGGAGAACAAAATGACTGAAGTATATAACCAGTGTTTGGAAGCTGTTGAAAATAATGAGAATGTTAATCATGTTAAGCAACTATACAAACTTTTTAAAGTTGATACGATATCTGAAAAAATAGCTGAAATAGTACGCCCTGATATTTTGAAGTCTGATTTGGAAATTATTTATCAGACTATTGAAAACCTTCATGAAGCTATTCCGGATCATTTAGGTGATTGGTATTTTACAGGAGATTTCCCAACACCCGGAGGACACAGGGTTGTGAACAAAGCTTTTGTGAATTATATGGAGGGCAAAATGGAGCGAGCTTATTAGTGCAATAATAAAAGCTGAAAATTTGTATTTTGTCTTCTGTCTTAATGGTTTTTAGGATAGAACTTTTACACCTAATTTTACGACATGACTGAAAAAATAATTATTCTGGATTTTGGATCTCAATACACACAGCTTATTGCCAGGCGTGTACGTGAATTCAATGTTTACTGTGAGATTCATCCATATAATCATATTCCTGAGGATTTAGGTAATCTTAAAGGGGTAATTTTTTCCGGGAGCCCTTGTTCTGTTCATGATGAGGATCATCCGGAGGTAGACTATTCACAATTCAGTCATGTACCGGTTCTTGGCGTTTGTTATGGTGCCCAGCTAATGGCAAAGCAGCAGGGAGGCAATGTGCTGCCATCAGACATCAGGGAGTACGGAAGGGCAAGGTTAAGTGAGATTGACCACCAAAATACTTTAATGAAAGAGGTTAATATCGATTCTCAGGTGTGGATGTCTCATGGTGATACCATCACCCAACTTCCTGATAACTATGAGGTGATTGCAAGTACCAAATCAGTTGAAGTAGCTGCATATAAAGTTAAAGATGAAGACCGGTATGGTATTCAGTTTCATCCGGAAGTAACTCATTCGGAGGATGGGAAGACTATACTTAGAAACTTTGTTGTGCATATCTGTGGTTGTGAGCAGGACTGGACATCTGATGTATTTGTAGAAAGCACTGTAGAATCATTACAAAAAAAGTTGGGTAATGATAAGGTAGTATTGGGATTGTCGGGCGGAGTGGATTCCTCTGTGGCAGCAACCTTGATCGATAAAGCAATTGGCAGCAACCTTCATTGTATTTTTGTTGATAACGGTTTGCTCAGAAAGCATGAATTTGAAGAGGTGCTGGAGTCTTATGAAGGCATGGGGCTAAACATAAAAGGGGTTGATGCTAAGCAAAGGTTTTATGATGCCCTGAAAGGACTGACTGAGCCAGAAGCCAAAAGAAAAGCTATTGGAAGGGTATTTATTGAGGTGTTTGATGAAGAAGCACATAAGATTTCTGATGTAAAATGGCTTGGGCAGGGTACAATATATCCAGACGTAATAGAATCTGTATCAGTTAAAGGACCATCAGCTACTATTAAATCGCACCATAATGTGGGAGGGTTGCCCGATTTCATGAAACTGGATGTAATAGAGCCTCTAAACACACTTTTCAAGGATGAAGTGAGGGAAGTGGGTAAGACTTTACATATTTCTGATAAGATATTAGGTCGTCATCCATTCCCGGGGCCTGGTTTAGGAATCAGAATTTTGGGTGATATAACTGAAGAAAAGGTAAGAATATTACAGGAGGTTGATCACATATTTATCTCTGGGCTTAAATCAGAAGGTTTATACCAGGAAGTATGGCAGGCAGGAGCTATGTTGTTACCTGTGCAATCGGTTGGAGTGATGGGAGATGAAAGGACTTATGAGAATGTCGTTGCGTTACGTGCAGTTACGAGTGTAGATGGAATGACAGCAGATTGGGCCCACCTTCCTTCAGAATTTCTGGGAGATGTGTCAAATAGAATAATCAATCAGGTTAAAGGTGTAAATAGAGTGGTATATGATATTAGTTCTAAACCACCAGCAACAATTGAATGGGAATAAAGGTTAAAAGTGCTATTTTTAATATTGATGAATAAGCCTTACATAATACTAATTTTAATTTTACTAGTACTGTCTCAGAAAGCAGTTGGCCAGAATTTCGATTATGATGCAAATTATGATGCAGCCCGACTTGAATTGGAGAAGGGTAATTATCAGGTAGCTTATAATGGTTTCAAAAACTTACTGGAAGTACACCCTGCGCATGAGAAATCACCATATGCATCTTTTTATTATGGTGTAGCAGCTTATTCGCTGGATGACAAAAAGAAATCGAAGGATATATTTCTACAAATTACCAGGAGGAACCCAAGCTGGGAAAAACTCTCCGAAGTATTCCTATGGTTGAGCAAATTGTCTTTTGAACTGGATAGTCCCAACCAGGGAATGTACTATGCCAAAAGAATTGGAGATAATAACCTTGCTCAATATGCATATGATTTACAGCATAGTTATCTCTCACAATACGATCAGGGGACCCTGGCTTCTTTGCTTTCCGAGCATGATGAAGATACCTTAATTGCAGAAATGCTAGCCTTCAGAATGTCGGAACTGCAACCTATGGATAGAGATATTGATTCACTTACTCACCTGATCCAGCGATATGATCTTGATTCAGCTATAATTGGATTGGGGTACCCGGAAGATATATTTAAAGAGAAGTATAAAGTTGCAGTAATGTTACCGCTTTTTGTTGAGCGATTATGGCATAGTGGCGTTTACATGCAGAAGTCCTTAGCTGTAGATCTTTATGAGGGGATCCAGATGGCGATCAGTGAGTTTGACACTTCCAGGATCTCGATTAAAGTGTTTGATACACAAAAAAATTCTGATGTAACATCTAAAATAATTCAGGATGGCAGACTGGCAACCATTGATGCTGTAATTGGTCCTCTCTATCCGGGTCCTATAGCTCAGGTTTCAGAGTACTGCTATGAGAATGAACTTAATTTTATCAATCCGGTATCTACTAATTCAGAATTAATAAGGCATAATCCATACGCGTTTCTTTTGCGTACAGGTTCCGCATCCATGGGAAATATAATTGCAGAATACACTTCAGACATAATAGTAAATGAAGCCTATGCAATATATAGTGGGCCGCGTGCAACCGATACTTTAACTGCGTATAATTATCGAGAAAAAATTGAAGCTGATTCTTTTAAGCTGGTAATCAGTCAAAAGGTACAAACCAGTAATGCAAGAACAATTTTTGATTACCTGACTACTGCCAGACAGGTGGTAGATAGTGTGGAATTACAGAGAATGTACAATAATGGAGAGGAGGTTCGCTTTTTGCCACTTAAGGACTCCCTTTTATTACCCATAGATTCACTGGGACATATTTTTATAGCCTCTGATAATAAGGCGATAGCTTCTGAAGTGATGGCCGCAATTACCAGCAGGGGGGACACCACTCAATTAATTGGAGTTGGTAATTGGTTCTCAATTCCCAATGCAGGTCTTGGTTTGATGGAGTCTTTAGGTGTATGGTTAGCGATGCAGGAATTTGAAAATATGATGTTACATGAAAATCAGGTGTTGAGTAAAAAATATCGTGCTATTTACTTTGAGAATCCAAGTAAATACTTCTATTATGGTTATTATGCCATGAAGTTTTTGGGTGAATCTTTGTTAGAGTATGGTGTTTACTTTCAGAATGGTTTTCGTATAAATGGTAACTTAAATCCAATGTATGATTATAAGAGTAGCCAGGATAATAGACGATTATTACTCTATACTTTAGAAGAGGGAAAGCCAACGGTGTTGAATGACCAATTTAAATCAGGAGGTAATGATGAAGAGAGAGAATGATCCGTCTTTTAAAAATTATATATTCTACAATGAATTATAAGACAAATAGCTTAACTTTCGGCTTAATAAAAAGAGCATCACAACAAAATACAATTTTTAACTGATTGATGGACTTAAAAAAAACTTTTCTTACGCTCCTATTTTTAGCTACTTATCTTGTTGTTTTTGCACAGCAGGAAGAAGAGGAAGAACTTCCATCATATCAGACAATGTATGATAGTCCTTTTGATATAAGAAATATATATCTGCACTTTCAGCCCCTTTCAGGAGACATTGGCGCTTTAAATGTAACAGGTGGCTTCGGATTAAAAGCGGAGTATTATCATAAAACTTTTTTTAATGCAAGTGTTTCATATAAGACCTCTTATGGTAAGAGGTTTGATATCAATAGAGATGCTGCCGTACGTAATGCTATAAACTCAGATGATGAATTTCCTATGCATTACAATATAGAATTTGGAGGCACTTATCATATTCAGGACCTTATGCGGTCGACCTCGACATCTAAGGTGTTGCTGTATTCAAAGCAACTGAAAGGGGCTAGTTGGGCAGCTACTATCCCAAGGCATGCAGAAGTCAGCAGCAACGTAAGGAACATTATTGGTGCTCGTTTAGGAGGAATGCTGTATCGTACTGTAGTAAATGTAGATGCAGCTTTAAATTCACAAGAAATAGAATTGTTTTATGATGATGGCACCCCTATTATAGATGAGAGCATCTACAGTAACCTGAATGCATTTGTTATTTACATTGGGGGCTCCTATAGCTGGATTCATAATTTTGCCATTGAATTTAGCGAGCGCTGGGATCCCACAGGAGATGATATGATTGTGACCCCATACTTCGATTTCTTATTTGCTCCTTCCGTTAAATTGATGGATGTAACACTTTCTAATGGTGTTGTAAGTACCGAACCAATTGAGAAGCTCAAAGTAGGTGCAAGGACCGGAGTGGATGTAAAATTCAACAGGAAATTGAGCTGGGGCTATGGACTGGAAACCGGTTTCAGACCAGGGTTAAAAACAAAAGGATTTTATCTTGCTTTTAAAATGAGCTTTCCTCTTGTAGGCACTAATTCGGAAGATGTGCAGAAAGTGTTTAAAGATAAGTTTAACTGGAAGCATCGAAAATAATCACATCAATGCTAATCAAGAATATTAAGGGCCTTGTTCAGGTAAGAGAAGGTGATGACTGGATAAGTGGCACTGAAATGTCGCAGTTGCCGATTATAGATAATGGATATCTTGAATTGGAGGGTGATAAAATAAAATCATTTGGGTCTGTTAGAGATTTTGCGGGTCAGGAGAACAAAACGGTTATTGATGCAACCGACCGGTATGTACTACCTGCATTTGTTGATTCTCATTCACATATCATTTTTGCAGAGAGTAGAGAGGGTGAGTTCGTAGATAAGATTAAGGGTGCCAGCTATGCAGAAATTGCTGCAAAAGGTGGGGGGATTCTTAATTCTGCAAGGAAGCTGCAGAAGATGTCAGAAGATGAATTGTTTGAAAGGGCTATGCCTAGAGTGGACGAAGTAATAAGGTATGGAACAGGTTGTCTGGAGATAAAAAGCGGCTATGGCCTTACTGTGGAAGATGAGCTGAAGATGCTCCGGGTTGCGAGGCGGCTGGGAGAGGATTCGGCATTAACAATTAAGACAACTTTTCTTGGTGCTCATGCTATTCCAAAAGAATATGATAACCGACAGGATTATATCAATCTTGTAATAAAAGAAATGATACCTGCAGTAGCAGCAGAAAATCTGGCAGACTATATCGATGTGTTCTGTGAAAATGGATTTTTTACTCCTGAGGAGACTGAACTAATCGCTGAAACAGGAAGAGAATTTGGGATGACGCCTAAAATCCATGCAAATCAACTTAACATATCCGGAGGAGTTGAAGTGGGTATTAAAACCAATGCACTTAGTGTAGATCACCTCGAAAGCATTGGTGATGAACAAATTGAGGCTCTAAAAGCAGGTAAGACGATGCCTACATTGCTGCCCGGGTCTGCGTTCTTTTTAAATAACGATTATCCTCCTGCTCGCAAAATGATTGATGCAGGTCTTCCGGTTGCTTTAGCCACTGATTATAATCCTGGAAGTGCACCTGCAGGTAAAATGCCATTTATGTTATCGCTGGCTTGTATTAAAATGAAGATGACGCCGGAAGAGGCAATCAATGCAGCTACCATAAATGGAGCTTATGCCATGGACGTTCTTTCCACTCACGGGTCTATTGCTGTTGGTAAGCAAGCTTCTGTAATAATTACAAAGCCTATCACAGACCTGGCTTATATCCCGTATTCATTTACTGAAGACATAATTGAGAAAGTTATTTTAAATGGTGAAATTGTGTTTGATTCACTGAGGCAGTAGAGCAGCATATACATCACTTCCGTAAATGCCAGATAATTCAATTTCAGTTTATGTTATAGTGATTTTGCTACTGAATGTTTTATTATTGCCATTCATTTTTCGATACTCCAAACATTATTCCTATTTGGATTTGTGATAATTCGAAAATAATCAAGGGATTGTTAATAAACATATGATGAAGAAACTTAGAAATTTTGCGATAATTATTTTGTCAGCCATTGTTCTGTATGGTTGCTATTCAACTTCAATAAGTGCCTCCTGGATGACGGATAATCATCAGGCCAGGGAGTTTAAGAAACTGTTGGTAATAGGTATGTCTACCAATGTAGTTGCAAGGGCAACTGTTGAAGATGAATTGGTGTATTTCCTCAGGATGAAAGGAATTAATGCTGTGGCAGCTTCTAGTGTGATGCCTCCGGATAGAAGTGTGGCGTCTGAACCAGCAGAAGTGAAGAAACATAAATTGATAGAGGCTGGCTTTGATGGTGTAATGACCATAAGTTTGCTGGAGAAGAGAGAGGAGACAAAGTATGTGCAAGGAACATCTCCATATGCACCTGCAACATTTTATGGTGGCTATTATAATTCATTCTATACCTACTATCCGCATATGTATTCGAATGTTTACCAGCCAGGATATTATGTAAATTCACAAACAATTTTCCTGAATACAAGTTTATTTGAGGTAGCAGAGGGTGACCTGCTTTGGTCTGCTCAGTCAGAAACTACAGACCCTGCTTCACTGGATGACTTCGCCAATTCCTATTCAAGAAGCATGGTAACTCATTTGATAAAGAGAAAAATTATCACGCCAGGCACTAAATAGGGAGCTATTTAATATTCTTTAGCTTTTCCAGGGTTGGATCATCTTTTACAAACTGCTTGATACCTTCGATAAATTTATTATCCAGAAACCATATAAATTCGGGACTGAATTCTGTGGTTTCTGTATGAAACTGAGCATTTATTTGTAGCAGATGATCTGTAGTTGTGCCTTTTGATTTCATAAAGGATGTTAATTTATCATCTTCTACTACGTCCATAGCCGGCACACCACCATGCATACTGATATTAAGTAAATTGGAAAACTGAGTAATTACAGATGCACTAATAATATTATCGGCTTCTTTTAAAATTTCCTCTGCCATCATTTGTTTTTGTTCTTCATCCTGAAGCATAGATGGTGGGATACTTAGTTTAATGAGTTCATCAGCTTCGTTTTCATTAAAGATCAGGTAGCAGATGCCTGTCATATCTCCAATAATCTCGGTTGTTAGGATATAGATTGAATTTCCTTCTTTTTCTGATATCTTATCAACTTCCTCTGCATTTTTAAAACTGAGTTCAGAATTTCTGATAATCACTTTTTGTTGTGAAAAGAATGAAAGGGAGTCTGCTGCCTTGCTTAACCCGATGTTTATAACTTCCTTGGCAACATCCGATTCAATGTTGTTTAATAGATCCATCTTATTCTAATCTACTGGTTTTTATTATAGGCATCATTTACTTTCTCCAGTAACCCTTCCGGAGTGAAAGGTTTAACGATATAATCAGCAGCACCTAATTCCATACCTTCATCTACTACTGTTTGCTGACCCACCGCACTTACCATAATAATGGTTGATTCGAGGCCTTCATCTTTTAATATTTTAAGTATATCCAGCCCAATCATATCAGGGAGAACATTATCAAGAGTAATAACATCTGGCTCAAATTCCAGTGCCATTTCTATGCCTGTTTCTCCATCACCAGCCATACCAACCACTTCGTAACCTCCTTCGGTTAAAGCATTGTTGATAAGTGTTCTCATATACATTGAGTCATCGATAATTAATACACTCTTACCCATAATATTTATTTTTTGTAAATGTTATTCTAAATTATAATCTTTTCATATTGATTCAAGATGCTGTTTGCAGTGGTCAACCAATTCGATTGCAATAGATTGCAATGGGAGGACCTTGTTTACAGCATTTAATTTAATCGCCTCTTTGGGCATGCCAAATACAACACAGGTATCTTCATCCTGTGCAATTGTATAGGATCCGGCTGTTTTCATTTCAAGCATTCCCTGTGCACCATCGTCACCCATGCCTGTAAGAATTATGCCCATAGAATTTTTACCTGCATATCGTGCTACTGACCTGAACAGTACATCTACCGAAGGCCTGTGTCGGCTTACCAGCGGGCCATCTGTAATTTCTACAAAATACCTGGCGCCACTTCTTTTTAGTAACATATGCTTGTTGCCAGGGGAAATTAAAGCTTGTCCACGTAACACAGTATCCCTGTTGGCAGCCTCTTTTACCGTAATAGCGCATATATCATTCAGACGCTTAGCAAACTGGCTGGTAAAAACCTCAGGCATATGTTGTACTATTACAATTCCGGGACTGTCCTCGGGAAGAGCTTCCAAAAAAGCCTTAATGGCTTCTGTTCCTCCTGTTGAAGCACCCACTGCAACAATTTTTTCTGTTGTTTTTAATAAACTGGATGATTTGGGTTTAGCAAGAATAGCATCAGCAGTTAGCTTAGGGCTAACACGAGATTTTACAGGTTTTTTAACAGCACTCCTTCTCTTTACATGGGCTCTAGCTGTAGCCTTAACTTTGTCAATAAGCATAATGGCCGCATCGTTCTTTTGTTCAGATGAATGAAGGGGAGGTTTAAGAACTACCTCCACAGCTCCATTTTCAAGAGCATTAAGTGCAGTTTCTGTTCCAGATGCAGTTAGGGTAGAAATTATAATTACGGGTATTGGATGTTGAGACATAATTTTTTTAAGGAAGGTAATACCATCCATTTTAGGCATTTCTACATCCAGGGTGATTACATCCGGAACGTCCTTTTTTATTTTCTCGACAGCCATGTAAGGATCATTAGCTGTTCCAACTATTTCAATTTCCGGATCTGAACCAAGTATTTCAGATAAAGACTGCCGAACTAGCGCTGAATCATCAACAATTAATACCCTTACCTTTTTATACATTTTGCTTTACTATATTTTTCATAAGAACTTCACCTGATGCTGTGTTGAAGGTTATCTTTCTTCCATTTAATCCACCAACACTCCTCGCCACAATTTTTATCTTCATATCTCCTAACATCTCCTCTGCAATTTCATAATTTCGTTGACCAATACCAGTATGGTGTCCTAACTGGTTGGCCCCACCAAAAACTTTTGCTATCATGTTAATTCGAGATGCTCCAATTGCTTCCATTTTCTTAACTAGACTTTCAATGGCTATATTCCCATATTTTGGTGAAGCTAATTCACGGCCATTCCAGAACGGGAGCATGTAATGGTTAATGCCCCCAAATCCTTTTGCTTTGTCATACAGGCAGATTGCCACACAAGAACCCAGTACTGTGGTTACCATATGCCCTTTCCTGTTTGCAAATAATGCAGAAGGATAAAGATAATATTTCGGTATTACAGGTTCTATTGCCAACTTAAGCCTAGTTTAGTTCATATTTATTTTATCGTGTTAAAATACTTCAACATCATTCTCATCATCATCATCATCATCAAAGAAGAAGACATTACCACTGTCTGAGAATGTTTTCATATCATCCTCAGCAGCCATGGGAATTGACACACCAAAACTGCAGCCTTTGCCCAAAACACAATCCACCATAATTGATCCTTGTATCAATTCAGTCTGGGCCTTAGTAACAGTTAGTCCCAGGCCATGCCCGGCATGACTCTTTGTGGCACCTGAATCTAACTGTACAAACCGGTCGAAGACTACAGTGTAATCGGTTTTTTCCATTCCTACACCAGTATCAATTACCCGAATCTTCAATTCTTTGTCTTCCAACTCTAACTCCAGCGTAAGTTTTCCTTTATCCTTATTGAACTCAATACCATTGGAAACAAGGTTTCTTATAATAGAGCTCATCATACCTGCATCAGTTATAAACTCAAGATCTGATTCACATATGAACTCAACCTTTAACTTCTTAGTATCAATCAAGTAATCAAAACTATCCAGGATTCCTTTTGCTAATGCATAAACATTAACCCTTCCGAAATTAGGTTGTAACTCCCCCGCCTCCAGTTCGGCTGCTGTGAAAATATTTTTTAGTTGAAAGTCCAGTAAGAAGGCCTCCTTATGAATAAGGTTGGCAGTGTGCTTTATGGTTCTTTCTCCTCCTGGTTTACATTCCAATTTTGCAGACAGCCCAAGAATTGCTGAAAGAGGATTGTTAATTTCATTCCTGATATTCGACAGGAACATGGTTTTTACCTTTTCGGATTCAATTAGCTTTTTGTTAACCTTTTCTAATTGATCCATTAACTTTTTTTGCTCTTTGTGAGCACTCTTATTTTGTTTAAACCTTTCCTTTAGTTCTTTAATTATCTCATTATCTGTTAGGTCTCTCATCAGGTTTAAATTATTGTTGTTTTAGATTATTTAAATATTACTACCTCTTGATTCCAGTGCAAATACCTTATCAATATTCATGATTTGCACGAACTGATCTTCAACCTTGGCAACCCCCAGGAGGTATTCAGGATTAAAGGGAAGGTCCAGGCTTACCGAATTATTGATTTTTTCTTCTTCAATTTCAATAATGCTGGTCACTGAGTCAATGATTGTTCCTAAGGACTGGTTTTCCCCATCCGTATATATATCCAGCACCATAATAGTTACGGTTTCGAGCAATGATTTACGCTTCTTAATATTGAATTTCTTTCGTGGATCAATAACAGGCAAAACACTTCCTCTTATATTTACCACACCAACCATATATTCGTCCGAACCAGGGACTTTGGTTACTTCCGGCACATTCAGAATTTCAATCACTTTATTGGCATCAACAGCAAGCTTTTCCTTTCCAATGGTGAAGCTTATAAATGTATTGGTATAATCTTTAGCTATTGTTTCGTCATCTAATAACTCATCCTTTATTTCTCCTTTTGAAGCCTTAATAGCTTTAAGCTCAACTGCATTAAATAGTTTATTGATATCGATGAGCATTAAGAACCTTTTGTCATATTTTACAATGCCTCTTATATGTTCACTGTCTCCACCCTTAATTTCTGGCACTTTATCTATTTCATGCTCTTCTATGTGGATAACTTCTATTACCTTGTCAACTTTGATCCCAACCTTTACATTCCCTTCATCAGAGGCAAGTTCTACCACCAGAACATTGTCCCTAAATTCATTACTATTATTTTGTTCATTCAGCCAGTTTCGAAAATTAATGATGGGCAACGCTTCATTATTGAAGAGGATTATCCCTTCCATAAGCTCTGATGACATAGGAACCTTGGTAACCTCTGGTGTTTCTATTATCTGAATAAGGTTGGCCAGGTTTATTCCAAACAACTCATCATCTATCTCGAATGACAGGAAATCATTATTTAAATCAGTGCTTCTCATGCCATAATAGTTTCTTTTGCAACATATCTTTTGATCAGGCGATTTGTATCAAACACCAGCGCTATGGTACCATCACCTAATATTGTCGAGCCGGAAATGTGGTCTTGTTTTTTAAAATAGCTTCCCAGGGGTTTAATAACGGCCTGATATTCACCTACTATGTGATCACAAACTAATGCTACATGATCTTTACCATTAAAAACAACTACAATTTGTCGAACTGTCTTTTTGTCAAGCTCATCTTTAATATCAAAAGTTTCTCTGAGATCTACGAATGGCAGTTGCTTTTCTTCCAATTCGAGGATTTTTGTGAACTTATTAACGTCCCTGGCGTCATTATAAGTAAAGCACCTGTCAATTGCAGCCAGTGGAATCACAAATGACCCTTTACCAATTTCTACCAATAAACCATCAATAATAGATAGTGAGAGGGGTAAAGAAATTGTAAGTGTGGTTCCTGCACCTATTTCAGATTCAATATCAATATCACCCCTAAGATTATCGATGTTTCTTCTCACTACATCCATGCCTACTCCTCTACCGGAAACATCAGTAACTACTTTAGCGGTCGAGAATCCTGCATGAAATAAAAGCTTATATGTTTCTTTATCAGACAGTTTAGTGTTTTCAGTGATAAGGCCTTTTTCAATGGCTTTGTTCCTTATTACCTCGGGATCAATGCCTTTACCGTCATCCTTGATCTCAATATTTACATTGGTTCCTGAATAATAGGCTTTTAACCGGATAGTACCTTTCGCGGGCTTACCTAATTCTTCTCTACGCTCTTTACTCTCTATTCCATGATCCATGCTATTACGCAGGATATGCATTAAGGGATCGGTGAGACTTTCAATTATCGATTTGTCAAGTTCTGTTTCTCCTCCTTCAGTAACGAGAGCAACCTCTTTACTAAGTTCTTTAGAGAGATCTCTTACCATTCTCTGGAACCTGCCAAACATGTTGTTAATCGGAATCAGCGTCATTCCAAAAGCGATATCTCTTAATTGTCTTGAAAGTTTCTCAACATTCTCAGACATGCCTTCGAGCTCTGAATAATAGTTTTGCCTGGAGAATAAACTCAGGGCAGCCTGTGTTGTTATCAACTCACTTACCAGGTTCATCAAATCATCCAGTTTATCTGATGATACCCTGATACTTGAAATAGTCTTTTCTTTAGTGTCTTTTTTGTCTGGTTGAGCAGCCTTAGGTTTTGTTTGTTTTTTCTCAGCATCTTCAGGCTTCTCTGCAGGAGATTCCTGAGCTTTAGCCTCTTCTTTTTTGATATCCAGAGAAGAAATATCAAGCGGTGATTTACCAAGCTTTATGCCCTCTAATTGCTCTGAAAATGCAGTGTTCTGTAATAAATTGGTATCGCTTATTTTTTCAATATTCACTTCCGAGATATCTTCAACAAAGACAAAAACCTCCTTGATTTCTGCTTCAGCCCTATCTGTAGAGAGTAAGATACTCCATCCGGTTATGCAATCTGAAGGATTAAATTTGGCCAGGTTTTTTACTTCTTCAGTATAAGGAAGCGCTTTACATTCACCCAAACTAAAAAGTTCATCAATCAGGTATAAAGGATTGTTCCCTTCGGTAATAGCAGATTTACCTGGCTTGAAGTTAATTAGGTAGGTGCCGGATGTTTCTTCTTTGGTTTCAGGTGCTGTAATTGCAGGCGTTTCCTGAGCAGTAGGAGGGGCAGATTTTTGTCCCGTAAACGTTTCGGCCTGTTTGGTTAGAATATCGTATTGCTCTTTGTTCGATGCTATTTCCAGTTCAGGATCATCAATAATATCTTTAATATGATCCATTGATTTGAATGTTGCATCAATTATTTCTTTTGAGATTGTTAGTTGCGCATTTCGGATTTTGTCATATACTGTTTCCAGTTTATGAATAAATTCTGCGATGTTGGTAAAGCCAAACATACTACTGTTCCCTTTAAGTGTATGCATAATTCTAAAGATCTCTTCAATGAGAGACTTTTCTTCCGGAGTTTCATCAAGTTGTAATAATGCTCCTTCGAGGTTACCAAGTAACTCGTTTGCTTCTTCCAGGTATATGGCTTTCATACTTTCCATTAGCGCACAAATCTTTTAATTACCTGAATTAATTTATCTCTATCAAACGGCTTTACAATCCAGGCCGTAGCCCCAGCTTTCCTGGCTTCATTTTTTATCCCCTGCTGCGATTCTGTTGTCAACATTATGATGGGCAGATGTTTATATTTAGGTTCTTTACGAATGTTTTTAATCATAGTAATGCCATCCATTACAGGCATATTGAGGTCAGATACTATGAGCTTTATTTCCTCGTTTAATTTCTCAAGACCATCTTTACCATTCACAGCTTTTACTACTTTATAACCAGCATCTTCCAGGTTATAACCTACTAGTTCTCTTATGCTTTCAGAATCATCTACTATTAACAGTTTATTTGGCATATCAGGCGGCTTCTTCTTTAAACATTAATGATCCGAATCCACCTCTTTCGATAATAATTTTAATATCAAAAGGAAGATCAGAATCCACTTTTACAGTTTTATCAGGGTAGTTCCTGATAAATACATTGATCAGTTGTATTGGTATAAGATCGATCTGTTTAACATTTTCCATAACTATATCAATCAGATCAAAATCATTAAATGTC
>JBDLIU010000004.1:0-42808 GCA_039714715.1 Bacteroidota bacterium | reverse complement strand
CTTTAAACATTAATGATCCGAATCCACCTCTTTCGATAATAATTTTAATATCAAAAGGAAGATCAGAATCCACTTTTACAGTTTTATCAGGATAGTTACTAATAAAAACATTGATCAATTGTATTGGTATAAGATCAATCTGTTTAACATTTTCCATAATTATATCAATCAGATCATAATCATTAAATGTCGTTAACAAACAATCTTTTATTGTGTCAGCCTCAGTTAATGTTATTGAGCCTTCCATTACAAATTTTGTTTTTCTTACAGATTTTCTTCTTGAGGGCAGTAATTTGATGGTTATTGGGGAGTCTTCTTTACCTCCTGCAAGAATGTTTTCTGAAAGATTGGCTTTTATGCTTGGCTGTTTCTGCTCTGCAGGCTTAACTTTAGCTTTATCAGGTTTGGGAACTACCTTTTTCTTTTCAGTCTTTTTTACAACAGTTTTAACCTTGGTTTTTTTATCTGCTTTTTTGGCTATTATGGGTTTTGCCTTCGTTACCTTTTCCTTTTTCTTAGCAACAGTCCTTGTTTTCTTATTCCCTTCTTTTTTCTCAGAAGGTATCAGGCTGTCTTTTTTTGCTCTCTTAAGATTTTTTCCTAAAGCCATATTCTATTGTATTGCTAAAAACTCATTTCCAAATTCTTTGTAATCCATCGCACTGATTGATCCTGGTGAATAATGAATTACGCTTTGTCCAAACGATGGTGCCTCAGCTGCCCGAACATTATTTCTAATGGATGAATTAAACATTGGGACATCAAAGTTTTCTTCAATATAATCTTTTACCTCCAGGCTCAGTTTTCGTCTTTTATCTACCATTACCGGTAAGATGCCCAGGATTTTAATCTTAGCGTTCAGTGTTTCCTTTACCCTTTCAATAGTGTCTGTTATCAGCTCTAATCCCTGTAGACTTAAAGCTGTCATTTGAAGTGGTATAATTACCTCATCAGATACAGCTAATGCATTTACTGTTAATAAAGAAAGAGAGGGCGGACAATCGATTATTACATAATCGTATGAATCTAATCCATTAATATTGTTTTTCAGCTGATATTCCCTGTCATCAATTTTTGATAGTTGTAATTCAATATCTGCCAGCTCTATTGTGGAGGGAACAATATCTAATCCCTCATCTTCAACAGACATAATTGCCTGATCCAGGGGGATATCTTCCATTATTACCTCACCAATATTGTAAACTACATCATTAATCCCCAATGAATAACTAAGGTTGCCTTGTGGATCCAGGTCAATCAATAGAACTTTTTTGCCATGCTGAGCCAGCACCGACCCAAGGCTTATCACTGTTGTGGTTTTACCTGTTCCACCTTTTTGATTAACAACTGAGATAAGCTTCATTAGATTAATATTTTATTTTGATGTTGTAAATCCCTGTTTTTCAAATTTTTCTATATACGGTTGGTTTTACCTGTTTTAAAGGCAGATCCATCCCCAGAATAGATTCTGCATGCCCCAAGAAGAAATACCCTCCTTTTCTAAGCTTTTCAGCTTGTTTTCTTACCACATCTTCCTGTGTCTGCTTATCGAAGTAGATTAAAACATTTCTGCAAAAGATTATGTCAAGATTATCCGGCACATCATAGGTTCGATCTATCAGGTTCAATCTCTTATACCAGGTTTTCTTTCTGATTTGAGGAATTACCCTAACTGTTTTGTTTGCCGGATCTTTGCTCTTCAACAAATATTTATGCTTATAATGCATAGGCAGGTTCATCACCCTGTCTACCGTGTAAACAGCATTGATTGCTTTCTTGAGTATTTCCACGGAAATATCTGTTCCAAGAATCGAATAATCAATATTAGTTTTATTAATAAGATTAAATTCCTCAATAACAATACCTATGGTATAGATTTCCTCCCCACTAGATGCTGCCGAACTCCAGACCTTAAGCTGCTCGCGATCATCTCGTTTTACAAACTCAGGCAACACATGCTTTGTCATAAAGTCAAAATGATCTGCCTCCCGGAAGAAGTCTGTTTTATTGGTCGAAACCTGATCAATCATATGAATTACCTCATTTTGGCCTTCATCACTAAAAACATATTCGAGGTAATCTTTAAAGTTTTCTTTGTTGGTAGCTTTTAATCTTTTTTGAAGTCTCCCTTCCAGTAAAACTTTTTTAATAGGAGGCAACTTTATTCCAAAATTGCCATAGATATAAGAGCTCAGTTTTCTGAACTGTGCATCGGTTAGTTTATTCCTTGCTCCAACTAAAGACTGTTTCATTTGCTTAAACTTATTGCCGCAAAAAATTAACCCTTAGAACTTTTCGTATTCACTATCCAAACCTTCATTTGACATTCCCAGATCTATGTCAACTCCTTTGGAAGACTGGCCGCTTGATTTTTCAGTTTTCTTCACAGGTGCTGGCGTTGCCAAATACTTATCTTCATCTGGTTGTTCAACGCCATTTTCATCAACCCTGAAATAAGCAATTGCATCCTTAAGAAGGTCGGCTTGTGCATTAAGTTGCTCTGCACTTGCTGCCATTTCTTCTGCTACAGCTGCATTTTGCTGTACTACCTGGTTAAGTTGCTGTATGGCCGTATTGATCTGGTCAACACCACTGTTTTGCTCTATGCTGGCTGCTGTAATTTCACCAACGAGTTCAGAGTTTTTTTGGATCCGTGGCACAGCGCTTTCTAGCATTTTTCCTGACTTCTGCGCAATAGTTACACTGTCTTTAGAGAGGTCGTCAATCTCGGTGGCTGCAGTCTGGCTTCGCTCTGCAAGACGCCTGATTTCACCTGCTACAACGGCAAATCCTTTACCGTGTTCACCTGCTCTTGCTGCTTCTACAGCCGCATTAAGAGCCAGAAGGTTGGTTTGTCTGGATATCTCACCAATAATTGAAATTTTATCAGCAATAGATATCATAGACTCAACCGTTTTGTTAACAGATGCACTACTCTCGAGAATACTTCCTGCTGCAGCAACTGATGTTTTTTCAGTTTGCTTGGCATTGTCGGTGTTTTGTTGGATACCTGCTGCCATCTCTTCCATGGATGATGAGATTTCTTCAACAGATGACGCTTGCTCTGTGGCACCTTCTGACATTTGCTGCGATGAACCTGTCATTTCTGTACTTGCGTCTGCTATTTGATTTGATGCTTGCTGAACAGTAGTTAATATTTCCTTGATCTTGGCAATCATCATCTTAAGACCTTTGGCTGCATCTGTTAACTCAATACCTTCTTTAACAAAAACCTCTGTGGTAAGATCACCTTCTGATACATCCTTCATGTTTTGTTGCATATTGTCAACAGGAGTCAGGATTCTGTTCTTAATACTTATTACGATAAATATTATAATGGCAAAACAGACAACTCCGCTTAAGATGCCAAGAATAACGGCTCTGTTACCTGTGGTGCTACTAATACTGCTTAGTTCAGCGAGGTCACTGTTTAGTGTCATTTGTTGGCTTTGATATATCTCTTCCAATATCGATGACAGTTGATTTGACTTGGGGGTAACCTTATCCATTATTACGTTTAATGCCTCATTTCTATTTCCTGCTTTAGAAAGATTTTCAGCTTCTAATTGGCTTTCCAGAAAAAGAGGCAGCAGACTTTTTACTTCATTATATTTATCTACATTTTCCGGGTTTGACCAGTTTAATGATAACTGATCCATTTCTGTTCGGGCTTCTTCTATAAAGCTACTCCAGGCATGTGTTCTAATAGCCTGGTATTTGTCATCATTCAAAAAGACATATCCCCTAAGACCATCCATTGATCTATTAATGCCATTGAACATTTTTAGTGTTGCTTGCACTGTTGGTGATCTTTCTTCTGCAATACGATCAACTGTTGACTGAGACTTGATCAGACCACTATAGTTTGCGTAAACCAGAATAAAGACTACAGACATCACTATGACCGCTCCCCATATTATTCGATTAATTATTGACAAGTTCATGATTAAGTTCGGTTTTAATATTTGTTATGTTTTAGTAGCTCTCAAGTTCGAAAGGTATTTCAACCAGGTCGGCATATTCTTCTCCTGCTTCCTGCATGTCCTCATCATCTTCCTGGTAATGCCAGATAATAGATAAATCTGCTCCACTTTCATGTATTTCTTCGAGTTTGAATAAAATATCTAAAATTAGCTTTGAAGAAGCAGTATTAAAGTAAACTAACTTAAAATTAATAACAGTTTTCTCATTTGGAGATCCGCCGTATTCATCAAGCCAGTCGAGAACCGGTCCGTAAAATGTAGTAACATCTTCAGGAAGAGATTTACCGGTAAATTCAAAATTATCATTGGCAGGGTCTAAAACTATTTTTGGAGTTTCGTCTGTTGGTTCTATATGAAGTATATCCATGTCTATTTTAATTAATATGTGTTTTTACAATAAAGAATGAAGTTTTGTCATTTATTTTCACAAAGTGATAATCAATTCGATTGCCTGTCTTTTTAACAATATCAATAAAGCCCAATCCGGCACCACCTTTTTCAGATATCCGGCTTGCAAGGATTTTCTCTTTGTAATAAGCTTTAATTTCTTCCCGGTTCATTACATTGACTTTATCTAACATTTCCCTGATGCCTTCTACTTTAGTATTGGCAATTGGATTGCCGGTTATGACATTAAATCCATCACTGGTTTTAATGACCATGAATATGCCATTACCTGGTGAAACAGGAAGGCCGGAATCTATATGATCACAATGTTTGCCAATATTCTGTAAGCATTCCACCATAACGTGGTACACCCGTTTTTTAATAGGCAGGTTGGTTTCTTCATCTCCTTCAAGTCTTTTTTGTGTGAGTGAAGTAAATGCTTTGGTTACTTCCTGCGTTACTTCTCCTTCATAAACTAACATTATATTATTGTCTACCATACTGCCATGGGTTTTATAGACAAACTTCATAAAGTCAGTAGTTTCATTGGTTGCAGTTTTTCCCATTCAATTTTACTTTAAAATTTTATTCCTATTAATAAAACATCGTCAATCTGATTAGTATCACCTTTCCAATCACTATATGATTTTTGCATCTTTTCATTCAGCTTTTCCATGCTCAGATGATTATATTTTAGAAGCTCTTCCCTGGTTCTTTTAGGGCCATACTTCAAACCGTCCGGCCCCCCAAACTGATCTGTAAGTCCATCCGAGAAGAAGTAAACAGAATCGCCACCTTCGATATCCACTTCGTGGTTGAAAAATTTATTCCTGCCTCTATATTGATTGCCCCCAATTGGGAACTTAGCGCCTGAATACTGCTCCAGTTCACCATTTCTTACCCTGTAAAGTGGCCGGTGTGCTCCTGCATACTGTACCTGGTTATCCTTTAGATTTATTCTGCAAAGGGCGATGTCCATCCCGTCTGAAGTTTGCTTGCCTTCAGCATCCTGCTTTAATGTCTTTACTACTGCCCAATGTAAATTGGTTAGTAGTTGAGCGGGATCAATATCATCGTGATTTGCGATATCGTTCATCAGAAGATATCCGATCAATGACATCATTGCCCCTGGAACACCATGTCCTGTGCAATCAACAGCAGCAATATATACATAATCATCTTTTTTGTAAAACCAGGGAAAATCGCCACTTACAATATCTTTTGCTTCATGCATAATGAAGATATCCTTAAAATATTGAGCTATATCCTTATGCTTTGGTATGATCGCATCCTGTATTCTACTGGCGTAATTAATGCTATCGGTTATGCTTTTGTGTTGCTTGTCAACTATTTTCTTCGTTTCTTTTAATTCTTCAAGTGCAATCCCCAACTTTTGTTTCATTTCACGTTCCCTCCAGGTGGCAGAAACTAAATACTCATTAGTCTTTGAAAGCTCTTCGATGTTAAGGTTGAGCATTTCATTATCTTTCTCGAGTTTTTCTATTTCGGCCGATAACGATTCAACATCTTTTGGGTCAGACGATGCCTTATCTGCGACTGCACCCACTTCTTTATTATCTTCGTTTTTCATAAATATTGCGCTAAGCAAAAACAATCAGGTTTATCAAAAAAGTAAATTAAGAATAATCGATGCCTGTACTAGTTTTTACAATTGATGCAAATAATCATTTAAGATAGTCTATGTTTCTCTATTTTCAATAAAATAATAAGATAAATTATAGTACTATATCAAGTTTTCTGCATAATATTATGTTTAAAACAGATTTTTGCCAAAGATTCTATTTTGTAGAATGACATAGCCAAAATAGATTTTGGAAACACATTCTAATGTGAAATATTCAAAACTTGAAATTGAAATATTTAAGGTTTAGCAGAATAAGGCATATATTTATTCTATTATTTAGGGAAACAAGTAAATACAGAGAATAATTGAGTGAAGAAATATTAAATGCGTTAACCCAACTTTTTGCTATTTTTTCCAAGCAGGATGGGGGTGTAAATGAGGAGGAACGTGAGTACGTGATTGGCTTCTTTAACCAGGAACTCGATCAGGATTCCATTAAGGAATACCTGGAGTTGTTTGATAAGCTGGTTGATTATGGTGGCGAAAAGCAAGAGAAGAAAAGAACCTCAATGAAGGACTCTGTAAGGGTCCTTGGCCTCTGCCGTAAGATCAACAAAACTTTAACACAGGCACAGAAAATTGTAGTGCTGACAAAGATTATTGAACTTGTAAAGGTCGATGGAACAGCTACACCAACAGAACTTGAGATATTAGGTACAGTAGCTGATGTATTTAATTTCGAAAAAGAAGAATATGAAATAATAAGGCAATTTATATTCTTTAGTGATGAAGATAATGAGGAAGATTTTAACTCAAGAAATATAATTCAGGTAAGAAAAGATATTTCTCAACAACAGCCAGATACCACTTATTTAGAGGCAAATATTGATGGCCAAATGATCTTTTTAAAGATCAATAGTGTTGAGATGTATTTTATCAAATACATTGGTGGTGAAGAATTGAACCTGAATGGTTTTATCATTAAGCGAGGCAATTCCTATCTTTTTTCGCAAGGTAGCTCAATTAAACCTCCGGCAAGTGATGCTCTTTATTATAGCGATATTGTTTCACACTTCAATCCTGATTTTAAAGCATCAGAACTATCATTTTTAGCCAGAGACGTAGATTTTAAATTTCCGAGCGGTGACATCGGACTTAGGGGCATCAATATAAGAGAGTCGGCCGGGAAGTTGGTTGGTATTATGGGTGCCAGTGGCTCAGGGAAAACCACTTTACTGAATGTGTTGGCTGGTTTGGAAAGCCCCTCCAAGGGTAGCATTGAGATCAATGGTATAGATATCAATACTAATAAAGACAGTATTCAGGGAGTTATTGGTTATGTGTCACAGGATGATTTGCTAATTGAAGAATTAACAGTTTACGAAAACCTGTATTATAATGCTAAACTTTGTTTCGATAACCTGAGCGAAGAAGAGCTTACTAAGAGGGTAGATGATGTGCTCACCAGCCTGGGTCTTGCGCAACGCAAAGATTTGAAAGTAGGAAGTGTCCTGGATAAGATAATTAGTGGAGGCCAAAGGAAGCGATTAAACATTGCCCTGGAATTAATAAGGGAACCTGGTGTTTTATTTGTTGATGAACCTACATCCGGACTTTCTTCAAGGGACTCTGAAAATGTTATAGACCTTTTGAAGGAACTTTCGATAAAGGGGAAACTGATTTTTGTGGTTATCCATCAGCCATCGTCAGACATTTATAAAATGTTTGATAAGATGTTTATTATGGATACTGGGGGATACCCAATTTATTATGGTAACCCTGTTGAGGCGGTGATATATTTCAAGGAGGTAACGCATCAGGTTGATAAGATCAAGGGGCAATGTACATTATGCGGTAATGTTAATCCGGAACAGGTATTCAATATTATCGAATCGCATGTGGTTGATGAATATGGGCAGCTAACAGACAAACGTAAGCTTACGCCTGTACAATGGAATGGACATTATCTGGACAATTTTGTTCCGGAGGAAATAAAAACAGTAACAACGCCACCGGTAAACCTATTGAAAGTGCCTTCCCGTTTAATGCAGTCAGTCATTTTTATGATGCGGGATGTTAAATCCAAATTAGGTAACAAGCAATACCTGCTAATCAATTTCCTGGAAGCACCTCTTCTGGCACTAATCCTGGCTTTTATTATTAAATATACCAACCTGCCCGGTGGTGAAGGATATAGTTTTTATTATAATGAAAACATACCTGTTTACATCTTGATGGCTCTTATTGTGGCTCTGTTTATGGGCTTAAGTGTAAGTGCTGAAGAAATCATTAAGGATAGAAAGATTCTTAAGAGGGAATCATTCCTCAATCTTCACAGGAATAGCTACCTGTCATCAAAAGTGGTACTCTTATTGTTTTTGTCTGCAGTACAAACTTTAACATTTGCAGTGATAGGAAACGTTCTATTGGAGATACAAGGGATGACCATAAGTATTTGGCTGATGTTATTTACAATTTCAAGTTTTGCCAACCTGGTTGGTTTGAATCTCTCATCGGCTTTTAATTCGGCAATAACAGTGTATATTTTAATACCTATTGTTTTAATTCCACAAATGATACTGGCTGGCCTGATGTTTGATTATGACAGGTTAAATGATTGGATTAGCTCAAAGGAAAAAGTCCCAATTTTAGCTGATGTAATGGCATCCAGATGGGCATTTGAAGCTATAGCCGTTGATATGTTTAAAAGCAATGCATATGAAGCACCTTATTATAAACTGGAGAAGGAGGCAAGCAAAGCAAATTACGTTACTACATATGTTGTTCCGCAGTTAACAGAGGAATTAAATAATATGGACGAACAGTTAAAAGGAGAATCTAATGACAATAGTTTTGAATCCAGTACTCTATTGGTAAGGAATATAATTCAATCCCAACCATTTAAAGGATTGTTGGAAGAAATAGACATAGATAGTTTGCTGGCAGTTGACAATATAACTGCTGAAAGTGTTGTGTTACTGAAGCAGTATGTTACTGAATTGGAGCGTCAGAATTTTGACACCTATAATTTGATGAGCCAGAGAAAAGATAAGCTTATTGCACATCTGGAATCAGGTAAAGATTATAACCTTAATGAGTACAAAATGAAGTATCATAACCAGTCGCTTGAAGATCTGGTCAGGAAGGTAAATGCTACCAATAGATCTGAGGTGCATCGTAATAAATTAATTCAACATATAGATCCAATTTATAATGATAATTTTAACACAAATGGTCCATTAAATTACAGAGCTCATTTTTATGCTCCTGTAAAACCATTTATGAATAAGGATTTTGATACTTATTGGTTTAATTTTTTTGTAATTTGGTCTATGACAATTTTCCTCTATATCGCATTATACTTTGAATGGTTATTAAAACTGATAAATGCATTTGGTAATTTTAGGTTGAGGAAAATAAAAAAATAGTGTAAGAAAAATAATATGTCATGAATAGATATTTGTACTACTTGATACTCTTTATCGCGGTTGGCTTTATCTCATGTGGGCCGGATAAGACGGAGGAGTCTGAAAAGTTCCTGGAAAGCCTGGAGGAGGATCTTGAAACACCGGCAATTTCTGAAGAGACAATTAATGATATTTTGCAGCAGATTCCTGCACCACTGGAAATCTCTTCTCTTATTAAAAGTACAGGAAGTGAGTATGATCAAAAGATGCTGAGTGATCCGGATGATGCTGTTAAATATAACACCAATTTTAAGCGAGCTATTAGCCTCGGTGTATACGGTACGGATCTGCTGTACATAAATATTTTCGAGCGGAATCAGGATGGGCTGGCTTACATGAAGGCAATTAAGCAACAGGCCGATGGCTTGAATATTGGTCAGTTCTTCAACTTAAAGCTAATTGGCAGACTGGCATCAAGTAATAGTAACCTTGATTCTTTAATGTTGATTACAACCCAAAATTTTAATGCTATTAATAAGTACCTTCAGGAGAACAGGAGATCTAATATGAGTATTTTGCTGTTAACAGGAGGCTGGTTGGAAGGAGTGTTTATTAATGGAACAATGGCATTGAACTACCCTGAAGAGGAGGCATTAAAAGAAAGATTTGGAGAACAGAAGCTTACAATGGAGAGTATTATGTTACTTCTAAGCTTCTATACAGAAACTGATCCGGAGATTAAAGCACTTCATGAAGATTTAGCAAAGCTCCAAACGGCTTTTGACAAGGTAGAAATAACCTATACGCATGAAAAACCAACCACCAAAATTGTAGATGGCGTATTGATCATTGAAGATAATAGTAGAAGTATTGTAACCTTAACTCATGAAAATATGGAGGAAATTCATAGTATTGTATCAGAGTTGAGGAATAAATTGTTAGGATAATTAAAGAGGGTAAAATGAAGATTTTAATAACGGTATTAACAGTAGCAGCATTAAGCTTTTTTTCAGCTCCAACAGCAAACGCGCAATGTAACTCATCCGAAATAATTGATTTGTGTGTGCCGAACCTGCCCAATAGTTTTATGTTTTTAAAAAGCTACGAAGTAAATGGTAAAGGTGGTCAGTTAGAGAAAGTAGAGTACTCGTACCCATTTGCTAAAGGAACAGATTATATGATTAATCTCTGCCCTCAGGTTGAGGGTGAGAGCCTGGTGGTTACACTATATGATTACAAGAGAAATGAGATTGCCACCAATGTAGTAGGAGATCAGATAGCTTCGGCCATAGTATTTTCTTGTAAAACAACGGGAATCTACTATATCACTTACTCATTTGACAAATCTAAATCCGATTGTGGAGGATCGGTTATAGGATTGAAAAAGAGTAACTAACTTTTTGATTAATTAGGGTATTTGAGTTTTTTAATTCTCTTTCCCAGGTCATCATAGCTGATAGATAAGTCAGTACGGGTTTCCTGAATTATTTTATCAACATCATTCCTTTCAAAACCAAGGCGTTCGCCAATATCCAGACAGAATTTCACCTCAGTAGGAAGTACTTTGCCATCGACCATCATTAATAAAATGCTTTCTGTTAGATAATCCATGGCAGTCTCATGAGGAAGATTGCCAATGTCTTCAATAGGTTCCGGATCTGCAATCAGATAACCAATCAGATCTAAGTCTACACCATGGCGCAGGCAAATGTTATATATAAAGGCACGTTCACTATCATCGAAATGACCATCAACTCCTGCCAGGTGAACTAGTATGTTTATTTTCTTTTTTAATGTGATATCCATAATATGTAAATAGAATCAACAGGTTGTTTTCAATCTCAATTTAGTTAAGAAAACCTTATAATACCAATATAACCCTAAGATGAAGCATATATTTCACTTTAATTCTCCAATCTTTTCGTTGAAAATACTCGACATAGCTACCACTATTCCTGCGTTTTTCGCCTCAATCTTGATCCGCCAGCTGGCGGACAAAATATTTATACGTCATCTTAGGGATAAATTGGTATAGGACATATGAACCTACCGAAACTGATATAAAGATGGCCGATATATTTGTTTAACTAATTCATTTATTCACTCTATCTTCGTTCATAATCTTATAATTTTTTTGTAAAAAAGAATATTGCAAGTGTCAGATAATCAAAACAGAGGAAATAGAAAAGTCTTTTTAATTGGTATGCCAGGATCCGGCAAATCAACGATAGGGAAAATGGTTGCTGACCAGGTTGGATTAAAATTCATCGATCTGGATGTGGCTATTGAAGAAAGGGAGCAGAATTCAATTGCCGATATTTTCACTAAAAGAGGGGAGGATTATTTCAGAAAGGTTGAATCGGAGGTTTTGCATAGTTGGTTAGTGAAAGGTGAGGATTATATTATGGCTACAGGTGGAGGCACTCCTTGTTTCTTTGATAACATGGCACACCTTAACAGGAGAGGTACAACGATTTATCTTAAAGCCCCGGCATCAATACTTCTAAAAAGGACGAAAAAAGCTACGACCAGGCCTTTATTGAAGGATAACCATGATAAACAGCTGAAAGAATTGCTAATAGACCGTGAATTGGATTATCAAAAAGCAAAGTTCACGATAAGTATCCAGGATTCAACACCACAGGAAGTTACTGATAAAATTGTAGGTATTTTAAATCGGAATTAGAATTTTACACCTATCGATCCTAAAGCTGTGAAATTGTTAACTTTTAACTCAATTTCTGGTTGTGAATTATTGCCCAGCATATAAGGTGAATAACTGGTTGTAACATGATTATTAATCAAGGCAAAATCTGCAAAGAAGTTTCTATGATGTACTCCAAAACCTGCAGAGAACCTTTGATTGGGACTAATATAGTCTGGTCCTGCTGTAAGTGGCACCTGGCTTAAAGCGTAACCTGCTCTTGCTCTCATTGCGCCAAATCTTAATTCTGCACCAACCTTCAGGTTAAGAGATTCCGAAAAATTATCTTTCATATAAGTATTGTCAGAATCCATTGAGAACTCACTGCCCCTCAAGTAGACCTTACCATAGTTCAAATATTCGATGTCAGCTGTAAAGAAACCAAGTTTGCCCAGGAAGAATGCTGCCCCAACACTGGCTTTGAGTGGTGTATTTAAGCCATATCTTGATGCCACATCTGCGGTATAGGCAGACACATGGTTAAGAACCGTATCACCACTGATTAGGTCGCCATAAAAGAAGTCATTCCAATCTGCCTCCAAATCAGCATTGTACCTGTCGTTGATTTGATAAATAGTAGGTGTAGTAATAGAGCCTCCAACTCTGAAGAATCCTACTGGTCTGAAGATAAATCCAAAAGTGCTGTTAAATCCTGTACCCCTGATATTGAGATCCTCTGTAACATTTATTTGAGATATTGGATCATAGTTTGCATAGTACGGATCATCTGAATTATATTCAAACTCTGATTCAGTATAGTATTTTACGGCATTGTAATCCAGCGAGACAATACCAATTCCAAAGCCTACATACAGGAAATCGGAAAAATTACTGCCATATGAGAAACTCCACTGGAATTGATCACCAAAGGTTTTTACTACTTCATGTTGTTTGAGATTAGGCCTTACAAAGGTTGTTACATCAGAAAAATACTCGTCATCGGGGTATGTTTCGTCCATTACATTCCATGGCCCGACCAGGTACGTGTAGTAGGCAAGTGTCGTTAAATCAGTTGCCAGATAGTCAGCAGGAAAGTAGGATGCAGGCTGTCCATCAGCTGATTCAATAAAGTAATCAACTATACTGTTTTGGTTATTAGTGCCCCAATACCTGAATTCATTATTAAAATCATTGATTTTGTTTACACTGAAACCAAATGACCCTCCTAACCAACCTTTAGTTTCTTTCTCGGTATTATTAATAACAAATCCTAAATTCTGTAATCCAGCGAATATATCCTGGCTGTAAGCTTTATTGCCGTTAAAGCGGGTATTGTTATTCATATAGGTTGCCCCTAAGGTGATTGAGAACTCAGAGCGGTTGTATAATCCCAGACCGGCAGGGTTGCTACTTGCCGCAGTAATATCGCCTCCAAGAGCAATACTACTTCCGCCAAGTGCAGAGATCCTTGCAGAACCTCCTGAGTTAGTCTGACTAAACCTTAGTGCATCTATGTAATAACCATTCGGAGAAATCTCCTGGGCATACAAAGAACTGCCAGAAAAGACAATTACCAATATAAATACAGATAACCTTTTCATTGCTGCTTTGTTTATTTAGTTCCTGTTTCTTGAACTGCTACTGCTACTTTTACCCCTGCTTCCAGATGAAGAAGATCTTGAAGAGGATCCACTGCTTCTTGATGAAGATCCGCTGCTTCTTGATGCAGAACTTGACCTGCCAGAGCTGCTACTGGATCGGCTATATGAGCTACTGCTGGATCGACTTGATGATCCACTCGATCTGTAGCTGCTGCTGGAACGGTTTGATGAACCGCTGGACCTATAACTGCTATTAGATCTTGTATTAGAAGGTCTGGAATAGCCGGACTTATTTGAGTTTGAAGACCTGGAATTGCTATTTGATCTGTTATAGGTACGGTTAGAACTATTATTAGAAGGGGTAGAGACCCTTGCTCGTGTATTAGTTCTGTTCGCGTTATTAGACCTGTTCACATTAGCAGAGCTACTATTAGAAGGTCTGCTAACCCTTGTATTATTCTTTGGCCTGGTGATTACAACAGTTCTGGTAGTGGTCCCTCTCTTATTTCCAGAAGAAGAATTTACAATATAACCTCTTCCATTATTACTTCCATTACCACGGTTACCATTGTTGCCGTTGTTAATGTCTTTCTTATCCATAGGATTCCTTCCGTTGCCGGTAACCACAGGATTTGTCCTACGATTATTGGTTTCTTGTGGATTATCACGTTTGCCGGTTACAACAGGATTAGTTCTCCTGTTATCGCTATGCTCATTATTTCCCCTGTTACCATTGTTTACTCTATCACGATTATTTTGGTTGTCAGTATTACCACCGTTATCATTATCGGTTGAAACATACCTTTGAGGGCTACGCCTGGTTATTGGCTCTTCGACAGCAATTCTGCCTCCTGAACCGGGATCTACGTAATCATCACGTCTGTCCTGATATTTATGCTTTTGGTTTGCGTAATAAGATACAGATGATCTCGATTTTCTTGGGCTATTAACCAAAGTACTTCCATCAGCATAATAGGTGTAATTATCATAATGGTTATAGGAATTTCCAGGATAATAACTGTAGTATCCACCACCGTAGTATCCACCACCATAATATACATGGTTATAGTAGTAAGGGTCATAATATGAATAATAGAATGGATCATAATATCCCCATCTATTGTATCGATATGGCCTGTAGTAGGAGCTATAGTAGTAAGGGCTGTAAAATGGATCATACCAACTATTACCTACATAGAACGACAGCCCAAAATCACTTCCAGGGTAATAGCTTGAATATGGTGAACCATAATAATAGTAATTATTTGTTTCAGGTATGAATTTTTCCTCTACATAGTCTTCAGGAAAATACTCATCAGTATAAATGGTATCATAGTAAATTTCCTCTTGAGGTTCTTCGTAAACAATAACTTCATCGGTCTCTGGTGTAATCTCTTCTATAATAACAGTTTTACTATACACCTTTTTTCTGTCCTTGCGAGTAAAGTACACATCATCCGGTTCAACCTGTGCGTAATGGGTCCTGCTACACGATGCAATGAGTGCAATTAAAACAAGGAGTGCGATGTTTGATAAAGTTTTCATTTCATTGGGCTTACATATTTTTCATTTTCTTTCAACAAAAACCTATTGGTCGGAGGAACAAACCTTTATATTTGCTCCCAATTTTCTAAGCAACTAATATAAAACAATTATCGTACCAAAAATGGCGAAAGGTTTAACAAAAAGAAGTGAGAATTATTCAGCATGGTATAATGAATTGGTAAAGAAGGCTGATTTAGCTGAAAATTCGGCCGTACGAGGCTGTATGGTAATAAAACCTCATGGTTTTGCAATTTGGGAAAAAATGCAGGCCCAATTGGATAAAATGTTTAAAGAAACCGGACACTACAATGCCTATTTCCCCATTTTTATCCCAAAATCATATTTTAGCAAGGAGGCAAGCCATGTAGAGGGTTTTGCAAAGGAATGTGCTGTTGTTACGCATTACAGGTTAAAGAATGACCCGGCTGGTGATGGTGTAATTGTTGATGATGATGCAAAACTGGAAGAGGAATTAATTGTACGCCCTACTTCAGAAACAGTAATATGGGATTCATATAAAAACTGGATTCAATCATATAGGGATCTGCCAATATTATTAAATCAGTGGGCTAATGTGGTAAGATGGGAGATGCGTACCAGGTTGTTCTTAAGAACAGCTGAGTTTTTATGGCAAGAAGGACACACAGCTCATGCAACAAAAGCAGAGGCTGAAGAAGAAGCCATTAAAATGATGAATGTTTATGCTGATTTTGCTGAGAATTATATGGCAATGCCAGTGTTACGAGGTCTTAAATCAGAAAGTGAAAGGTTTGCCGGAGCAGTGGATACTTATTGTATTGAGGCCCTGATGCAGGATGGGAAAGCATTGCAGGCAGGTACATCTCATTTCCTGGGTCAGAACTTTGCCAAAGCTTTCGATGTAAAGTTCTCTGATAGAAATAATAATCTTGAATATGTATGGGGAACCAGTTGGGGTGTAAGTACCCGATTGATGGGGGCATTAATTATGGCTCATTCCGATGATGATGGATTAGTTCTCCCTCCAAAACTGGCACCAACACAGGTAGTGATTGTTCCAATATTCAGGAATGAAGAGCAACTGGACGCCATCTCAGAAGTTGCCGAAAAATTGGTTGTAAGCCTTCGGCAGAGAGGATTAACAGTGCAATACGACAAGAGGGATACCTTTAAACCTGGCTGGAAGTTTGCAGAGTACGAGCAGAAAGGAGTACCGGTAAGGATAGCTATTGGTCCTCGTGATTTAGAGAATGGTGAAGCGGAAGTTGCCAGAAGAGATACAAAAGAAAAGAGAACTTATGCCCTTGATGCTCTTGAAGATGTGGTGGTGAATTTGATGGATGAAATCCATGAGAATATTTACCAGAAGGCACTTGCGTTCAGGAAGGATAACATTACTTATGTTGATACCTACGATGAATTTAAGGATGTAATAGACAACAAAGGCGGATTTGTCTATGCCCATTGGGATGGCACCGCTGAAACAGAGGATCGAATTAAGGAGGAAACCAAGGCTACAGTTCGTTTAATACCTATAGATCAGGAAGAGGAAGAAGGAAAATGTATCTATTCCGGTAAACCTTCGAAGAGCAGAGTGGTTTTTGCCATAGCATATTAAAGGACATCTTTATCAGGTATCTGCCCCATAGCGTATTCCGAGATAGCAGTAATGGTTAGCGATGGATTAACGCCTGGGTTGGCCGATATCATGGAGCCATCACAAACCCATAAATTATCGTATCCAAATACACGATTATTACGATCAATAACTCCATCTTTAATTGAGTCTCCCATTACTGCTCCTCCAAGAATATGAGCAGTGGTTGGTATCCCCAATAAAGATTCAGGTAATGTAACATAGGGTTCACTATTTGTAATTTCTGCATACTCACCGGCTAATTTTTTTGCTGTGGGATTATCAGCGGTGGGAGCTGCACCCTTCTGCAACCTTGATTGTAAACCTAATAATCCGGGCTTAAATTGGAGTGTACTATCCAGGTGCTGCATAAAAAGTAATATTGGTGTTTTTGTAGAGAATTTCCACATGGTGAGTATTCTTGCATGCCGTAACGGAGATTTCACCAATGCCCAAAACAGGTTGAAGATTCGAGTAAATATATTTTTCCCATGGGTCATAGGTAACATCATGAATCTCCAGAAAACGGAACCTTTACCATAACGAACCGGCTCCAGGTGGCTATCCTTATCTGTATGCAGAATAGAACCAATAGCAATACCGGTTGTATAGTCTTTGTCATTACTTAAAGAAGGTAGACCGATCAGACTTTCATTATTGGTTCGAATATCTCTACCAATCTGATCAGACAAACCGGGCATGGTAGTCTTTTTAAGTTGATGTAACAGTTTTACAGTACCCAATACACCACCTGCAAAAACAACAGCTGATGCAGTCACGCTCTTTTTCTTTTTAAAGAACCTTGTTGAGTTTTTGTAGTGCACAGTGTAACCAGAATTGCCTGTTTCATCGAGTGGTTCAATCTTATAGACTTCTTGTTCTGAAACTATTTTGCAATCAAACTGCTGAGCCAGATGAAGATAGTTTTTATCAAGCGTGTTTTTGGCATTTTCCCTGCAACCGGTCATACACGCACCACAAAAAGTGCAACCAGACCTGTCGGGCCCTTTGCCATTAAAGTAGGGGTCCTTTACTGTTTCATTTGCCTTTCCGAAAAAGATGGCAACATCAGTTGGTTCAAATAAATTGTTACGGCCTATTTTTACTGACAAATCTTGCAATGCTAAATCACTGCTTCCTAAATTCGGATTAGGAGTAACGCCCAACATCATTCTTGCTTTATGGTAAAATGGCTCCAGCGTACTCTCCCAATCTTTAAGCTTAGACCATGAACCTGTGGAGAAAAATGTTGGTTTGGGAACAGGCAATGTATTAGCATAAACAAGAGATCCGCCACCAACACCTACACCTGACAAGATGCCAACATGCCTCAGGAAAGTAAGTTTAAAAAAGCCAAAAAATCTCATTGATGGCAGCCAGAGCCACTTTTTAAGATTCATATTGGTTTTAGGGAAGTCTTTAGTATGGTACCACTTTCCCTTTTCAATAACCAGAACCTTGTATCCTTTTTCGGCTAGCCTTAAAGCAGCAACAGATCCTCCAAATCCACTTCCAATTACTACATAGTCATATTTTTCGGAATGCATGAAAAAATAAATAGGCTTAATTCCAAAACTAACTATCAAAATTTATTTAATAGCTATGATCCTTTATTAAGTTTTAAAAGGTTGATGTAATTTTGATGTTAATTATTTTAAATTAAAAATACTTTTCACCTTATGAAACTAAAATTATTTAGCCTGATAGTTGTGCTCATGTCTGCAGTGAGTGCTATAGCACAAGACTTAGATGCTTTGTTAAAGCGTGACCTTGATGCCGAAAGAAGAACAATTGTTGCTCAGTCAATAATTATTCCCAATGGAATGGAAACGGACTTCTGGAAGTATTATAGTGATATGGAGCAGGAGTTAGACATGTTAACTGATATGCGCATTGCTAACATTAAGAAATTTGCAGATAATTATGAAAATGTAACAGATAAAGTTGCCAAAGACCTTGCGGGTACATTTTTCGATATAAATTCTGATCGTTATAAGATTTATAAGAAGTACTATAAAAAGATGGGTAAGCTTATAACAGCCAAAGAAGCTGCCAGATTAATCCAGATACTTAACCAGATTCAGTTAATAATAGATGTTCAGCTAGCTGCAGAAGTACCTCTTATCGAGTAAGAATTACAGATTGTCTGTTTTCGAACACCTCATTTCAATTTCGGACAAATTGGAGTGAGGTGTTCGTTTTTTAATAGCTTAAAATCAATTCTTTAGCTGATTTTAAGGGGGTAAGGCTTATTGGCATGTTTATTGGCTTAATAGCTCTGCAATTAATTCAATAAAATGATCAGACTTACTGATATTGACAAATACGTTGATTCTCGCTTTCAGAGAACATTTATTCTGAAAGGAATAAATCTTGAAATTGAGCAGGGGGAGTTTGTTACCATAATGGGCCCTAGTGGGGCTGGTAAATCAACCCTCTTGAATATAATTGGGCTATTGGATGAGCCTTCTCAGGGGGAGTATCATTTATTGTCGGAGCCAGTGCATAAACTTCGAGAGAAAAAACGATCAGATTTGCACCGGCACTACCTAGGATTTATATTCCAGGCTTACCATCTGATAGATGAACTCACTGTTTACGAAAATATTGAGACTCCGCTATTGTATCGTGGGGTAAAAGGGGCACAGCGAAAAGCAATGGTGGCTGAAATGCTTGATAAATTTCAAATAGTTGCCAAGAAGAATCTTTTCCCCGAACAATTATCGGGCGGACAACAACAATTGGTTGGCGTGGCCAGAGCCATTATTGGGGAGCCCAAATTACTATTGGCTGATGAGCCTACCGGAAATCTCCATTCAGAACAGGGGGAGGAGATCATGAAAATATTTAAGAAATTAAATGATGAAGGGATGACCATCATACAGGTGACTCATTCTGAAAAGAATGCTCAGTATGGCAGTCGAATAATCCGGTTGGAAGATGGAGCAATAACCGGAGATTATCCAACGAAATAAGTAAATGACATGAGACTTATACTACTTTTTACTATGGGTGTTGCCTATGTTTCGTCACTACAGGCTCAGGAGAAGCAGCTCACTTTTGAAGAAGCTGTAAGCATTGGATTGAGTGATAATGTTATTATGATGAATACGAGGAATGACTTGAAGGCTTATAAAACAGAAAAGTCATATCAGATATCTAATTTTACACCCAACCTGGGTATTCAAAGTGGGTTTCAACAAACAACGGGCCCACAGGTAGACCCAGAAAAAGGATTCGTAAATGCAACCACCGATTATTTCAGAGCTACCATTGGTTCTGAATGGGTGTTGTTTAGTGGAACCAGTCGAATTCATTCGCTGAAATCTTCATCTTACCGCCTTGAAGGACAAGAATTTCTGATTCAACGAATAGAGCAAGAGGTAATGAACCAGGTGGCTTTACAATTCTTACAGGTACTGCTTGATCAGGAGTTATTAACCATTGCCGAACAGAACCTGGTAACACAACAGCGAACGCTGGATGAAATTACAGGTTTTGTTGAGGCTGGTAGTAGGGCAGAGGTTGACAAATACAGGCAGGAAGCAGATGTTAAAAGATATGAGTTGCTGGTCATCCAGGCCAGAAATACACTTGATAATGATAAGGCGGCTTTAGCACAAACATTACAACTTGATCCCTCAGAAGGATTTATAGTGGTTAAACCCAATTGGAATGTGGATCAGATTCGTGCCATGAGCTATAATCTTGATGAACTTTATAAGACTGCTTTGAATTCAAGGGCTGACTATAAACAACTTCTCTCAACCGAGCAGGCTTCACTACATGATCATAAAGGAACAATTAGTGGATATCTTCCATACCTGTCGGGATTTGCCTCATTCGGGTCTACCTATTTTAATGATAATGATCCCCTAACCTCAACAGATGATTTTCCAACACAATTGGAGAACAGAAGATCAACCAGCTATGGGGTAAATCTTACTATTCCTATATGGGATAGACTTAGAACAAGGAATAACAGGGTCTCCACGAAAGTGAACTATGAGAATGCTCAAAATAACCTGGTAAATCTTGAAAAGACTATCAAAATTGAAGTGCAAACTGCCTACAATAATTTTAGAGATGTAAAAACTGGCTATGAGGTAAGCATTGCGCAGTTTGATGCTGCAAAGCTTGCTTATGAGACACAACAGGAGAGCTATACGGTTGGACTGGCCACACAGGTTGAACTGGCTATGGCCAATGAAGCATACGTTGGTGCACAGGCAAGTATGGCCCAAACCGGTTACCGGTTATTATTTCAGAAGATATTACTCGATTACGCAATAGGAACGTTGTCAACGGATGGCGTAAATAACTAAACCAATAACAACACAATCCAATCACCACCATAATAATACTGGTCGTAGGTTAACCTACGACCAGTATATATTTTACTCCAGCCCAATCATTATAAAGGCACCCCAGAAGATTGGATCCTGGAATTCGTTTCTTAGTTCTTTCTTTGCCTGAACGAATGATTCTCGTTTCTTGCCAGTTGCTAACCATTTTGAATAGAAGTTTACCATGAGCTTCTGGGTGGCTTCATCATTAACCTTAAACATACTCATGATAAGAGTCTGTGCCCCGGCTACCATAAAGGCTCTCTGCAAGCCATAAACCCCTTCGCCAACAGTCAGGTCACCCAGGCCGGTTTCACAGGCACTCAGCACAACAAGGTCTGTTTTGTCCAGGTTCATAC
Organism: Bacteroidota bacterium; assembly: GCA_039714715.1. GTDB lineage: Bacteria > Bacteroidota > Bacteroidia > Cytophagales > Cyclobacteriaceae > S012-113. Next base: position 21,336 of record JBDLIU010000004.1, on the reverse strand, counting down.
TCATTGCCTCATAGGCAGTAAGAATACCATCTTCAATATTATAATTAAACTTGGTTTTAGCCAGAACATCACCTGCACCTGCCATTAGCAAACCTGTTCTTAATAATGGATTTTCAGCAAGCTTAGCCTCATTTTGTCCTTGTAGGGCATTTTGCCTAATCTGTTCCTGGGGGGTGAAAAATCCGTGGGTGGCAATGTGGATTATTTCCGGATTATCAACGGTCTTTATTGATTCCTCAGTGGCCATTCTCTCCATCATAGTTGAGGTTGACCATCCTTTACCATTCAGGAGTTTGTTAAGCTCATTGATTTCTACTTCTGTTCCTTTAAGTTGCCCGATTTTATGTCTTGTGCCGGCAGAAGCTTCGAGATAATAAATAGGGTTGCCAAACATGGAAGCGCTTACAGATTTCTCTCCTTTTTGCTTTAAGGAATTCAGATAGATATCCTTGGTATTACTTACCAGAATAATGTTTGAGTTGTCAAGTACATAATTCTGGTCATCCACAGGTATGGCCTCCAGGTTTATCTGGTTGTAAACGCCATCGGCTGACAGGTAAATAGTGCCTGTTGGTCCAACCACATTGGCAATGGGTTGCCAATATTGCGCATTGGAGTAGCGATCTCTACTTCGAAAAATTATAGCGTTTCTATAAGCTTTAAAGTATTTTGTTTCCAGCTCTCGGCCATTGTTGATAGTAAATACTCCGGGTTTCCTCTGAACCTTTTGATTTTTCACATATAAACCAACATAGATAACAGAATCGGTGAATACGTGATCGAAATGCCTGTACCGCACCATCTCAATAGCAATTTCATTTTCTTTTAATACACTTTGTACATCTTCCCAGTTGATAACACTCTGCTCATTAGTAGACTTTATCAATTCAGATTTTTCGCTTAATTGCTTTTCGAGAAGTTCTACTTCGTTTTGTACCAATACCGGGTCTATTTCATTTTCCTCCAGTTGATCCAGACGCATTGATAATGCGGTTGTCAGGAACTCCTTTTTAGCAAGCCACTCATTGTACAGGTATTTGAGTTCTTCGTCATCACCATTTAATATTCTTTCACGAATCTTAATAGAAGAGCTAAGTAGTATTGCCTTAGTTCTTAATGCATTATCAAATACATTTTCTATCAACTTCGGATCTTCATCCTGGAATACAATTGCCAGGGTGATGTAAAATTCGTAATCTGATTTAATGGTGTTCCAGAATTTAGCTTTTTCACGTTCACTAAGAGCAGGAAAATATGTTTTAATAAACGAATCATATTTATCAATCACTTCCTGCAGGTTCTTCATAGCCCGGCGTTTGTCACCCTGCATGTAATACACTTTTGCCAGTTTAGAAATAACCCTTACATATTCGGGATGTTCAGGACTAAAGAAATCTTCGTACAGTTTTTTAGCCTTTTTATATTTTTCTTCTGCATTCAGATAATCTTTCTGCTGATAATAAACATCACCTGTTAATGTATAGATAGAAGCCACATTAACATTCTTTCTTGTTTGCAATCTTGTTTCCCAGATAGCTTCAGCAAGTGCTAACGAATTGAAAGCATCATCGAACTTATGCTCCTGGATATATAACATCGACATATTTTTCAATACATCGGCATATAATGGGGTTCTGTTCCCTAATTTTTCTGCGACAGTGGCTTTTGACTCCTCGAAAACTTCTTCTATCAGTTGAGAATCTGCATTATTATAGAAAAGGATGAGCCCAAGTTGTGATTGAGATTTAGCAAAATCTATATGATTTCGACCAAAAACTTTTTCTTGTATAGCCAAAGCGGATTCAATATTAATCCTCGCTTTATCATAGTCTCCGATTGCAATATAGATCTTAGATAAAAGAATATTACAGTTAGCAGTTTTTGATGAACCGGTACCAAAATGTTCCTGTGAAATATTGAGTGCCCTTCGGGCAAACTTTTCAGCTTCAGCATAATCACCTGTAAAAAGCTTCAGACTGCCATAACTCAATAAAGGAGCCACAAGGTTTCTTGAATTAAGACCGTATAATTCTTCATACGAAACTAATGATGTACTCAGCATTGATTCAGTTTGTGATATCCGACCAAACTTTACATATACCTCAGCCAGGTCGATACTTGAGGCAAGTTCATCATACTGAGTCAGATCTTCTGCTCTTAGCAATAGTCTTTGAGATCTTACCAGGGTAGTTTTTGCTTCATCAAAGGCTCCTTCCAGTGATAGAAGCTTAGCGCTTGTTTCCAGTGCTTTAACATAATGAACTACATTGACCTTATCTCTCCTTTCTTTGTACAGAATATTAATACTCTCTTCAATATTTGAGGTTGCACCATTATAATCTCCTATCTTCACTTTAAGTGCTGCAATTTTCTCCAGCTCAATCGCATATTTTATATCCTGGTTATCATATTTAGATTGAGTAGCAATCAGTGCATCATCCAGGGTAGTGGTGGCTTTTGTTAGCTGATCAGTGCTTTCATAATACTTGGCCAGATGGTTCAGGGTCCTTACGTAATTGATATGGCCCTGTTTTATCTGCGGTTTTACAATACCTTCCCAACTTTCCAAATAGATCTTTTCTGCTTCATCTATTTTGTCAGTAAAATCCATATAGAAGTTAGCACTTTCTGTTACGGTAAGGTGATATTCTGGAGAATTACTGCCAAACAGGGCTTCTTTTTGTCTCAGGATTTCGGTCAGATAATTGTCTGCATTTGAATAGTTCCTGTTAATTAATGCTGCCTGGTAAGCATAATCGAGTAGCTTGATACGGCTTACATGAAATTCTGGTATTGCTGTTGAGTTAAGCTGGGTTACCACCTGTGCCTCCATTTTTTTTGTTTTATCAGCATCGATATTTGATCTGAATTTAATGGCCTCCAGTTTAATATAATTCAGACTGCTTTTATTGAAATATTTTTTTATAACCCTTTCATACTCGTTGTTCAGATTTTTGAATTTGGCCATTTCATTGTTGACCAGGTAACTGTTCAGAAGGGTTTCATAGATATCAAGCGCAAGGTAATGCGATTCATTATGTTGGCGTTTTAGATAACCTAATGCATTTTCATATGTTTTCCTGGGGATTTTTGGCTGAATGCCATTTTCTTCCAGCATTTGACCATGCCATAACTGGTTTTCGATATACCTGATATGTGCTTTCCCAAGATTGTCATCTATCCAGTTACCAGATTGAAGAAATGTACCATCTGCATTCTGAAAATCACCCATATGCCGATAGGTGTTAGCTTTCAGGTTCATTAGCCTTGCATAATCGTCTAATCTGGTGGCAACCTCATCTGGATCCAGTCTAACAGATTTCAATTTACCCGATTTTGGATCAATAACAGTTTTCTTTGATACAGCTCTTGATGAATAATACTTTTCATTTTCTTCGATAAACTCGATTGCTTTAGCATAATATCCCTGAGTAGAATAAACAGCAGCAGAGTTTAAATCTGTAAAAGCCTTTAAGACGTCATTCTCTTCAATCTTTCCAAGATAATTTTGGGCCAGCTTAATATACACTTCTGCTTTTTTAGGATTACCATTTTGTAGAAGCATATTTGACACCTTATTGAGAACAATAATGTGTTCGGCAGACTCAATTCCATTGAGTTTTTCACTTAGTATAACAGCTTCTTCAAAATTCAAATTGAAGTCTATCAATTCACCCATGGCAAGTTCATTCCTTGCAGCTAGTAAATGATATTCAACTATGTATGGATTCATGGCGCCAAGCTTCTTCCTGGATTTCTTTTGAAGCTTCACATTATATTTTATGGCTTTGACATAATCTCCTATTGAATAGGAAGCATTTACCTTTTCAACTAATTTATCATATTTCTTCTGCGCCTGGGTTGGACTCCATAATCCAACACCTATAAAAACTATTAAAATGGTTAACCAGGATTGCTGTTTATAACTGTTCATTCTATAGAATTTTAGAGACCTTAATTGATCTGACTCATTATTTAAATCACTCTCGCACTAATCCTCTGATTATTCAGAATTCGAAAAAGTCAACACTTCTTCTAACCTGAAAATTACAAAAAAATCCAGCGATATCCATAAAATGAACCAATGGTGTTTAGTTAACTAGAGCTTATTTTTTGTCTATTAAAACCTGTAATGTTTCTATTGCAGATTCAGCGACTGGTGTGCCGGGTCCGAAAACAGCGGCTACTCCTTTATTTTTGAGAAAGGTATAATCGTCTGAAGGGATAACACCTCCTGCAATTACAAGGATATCTTCTCTTCCTATTTTCTTCAGTTCCTCAATAAGTTGCGGAACGAGAGTTTTATGACCAGCGGCAAGGCTTGAAACACCAATAATATGGGCATCATTCTCAGCAGAATGTTTGGCTACTTCAGCCGGGGTTTGGAAAAGTGGCCCTATATCAACATCAAAGCCCAAATCGGCATAGGAGGTAGCGATTACCTTAGCACCCCGGTCGTGTCCGTCCTGGCCCATTTTGGCGATCATAATTCTAGGTCTTCTTCCGTCCTGTTCAGCAAACTGATCAGATAATATTTGTGCCTTTTTGAATTTTTCGTCCATCTTAATTTCTTTAGAGTAAACACCACTAATAGTTTGATGAGTAGCCCGGAATCTTCCAAAAGCTTTTTCCATAGCATCAGAAATTTCACCCAGGGTTGCTCTATCCCTGGCTGCTTCAACAGCCAGCTCCAGCAGATTGCCTTTGCCGGATTCCGATGCCTTAGTGAGATTATCCAGTGCTATTTCAACTGCGTGGTTATCACGTTCTGCTTTAAGTTTTTTTAGCCTTTCAATCTGCTTGATTCTTACAGTAGTATTATCAACTTCCAGTAATTCGATATTTGTTTCTTTACCGGAATTATACTGATTTACACCCACAAGGATATCCTGACCGGAGTCGATGCGTGCCTGTTTTCTGGCAGCAGCTTCTTCTATTTTCATTTTAGGTAAGCCTGCTTCTATAGCACGGGTCATTCCACCCAGAGATTCTATTTCTTCTATGTGTTGCCAGGCTTTTTCTGCCAGCTCACTGGTCAGCGATTCTATATACCATGAACCTCCCCACGGGTCAACTACGTTGGTGATGCCTGTCTCGAACTGGAGGTATTTTTGTGTATTGCGAGCAATTCGGGCTGAGAAGTCAGTGGGTAATGCAATCGCTTCATCCAGGGCATTGGTGTGCAACGATTGCGTATGGCCGAGAGCTGCAGCCATGGCTTCCACACATGTTCGCACCACATTATTGAAAGGGTCCTGCTCGGTAAGGCTCCAACCAGATGTTTGCGAATGTGCCCTGAGCGCCATTGATTTCGGGTTTTGAGGATCGAATTGTTTAACAATTTTAGCCCAGAGTAACCTGCCGGCTCTTAGTTTGGCAATTTCCATAAAATGGTTCATGCCAATCCCCCAGAAAAAGGATAACCGTGGTGCAAATTCATCTATTTTTAAACCTGATCTAATCCCGGTACGCAGGTATTCCAATCCATCTGCAAGGGTGTAGGCCAGTTCAATATCAGCTGTCGCGCCAGCTTCTTGCATATGATATCCGCTAATGCTTATGGAGTTGAACCTGGGCATGTATTTAGCAGTGTATTCAAAGATATCTGCGATGATGCGCATAGATGGTGCAGGTGGATAGATGTAGGTATTGCGCACCATAAACTCCTTAAGGATATCATTCTGTATGGTGCCGGTGAGCCTTTCCTTCGGCACACCACTTTCTTCTGCCGCTACAATATAAAAAGCCATGATCGGGATAACGGCCCCATTCATGGTCATGGAAACCGACATCTGGTCAAGCGGTATCTGGTCAAAAAGAATTTGCATGTCCAGGATGGAATCTATGGCTACTCCGGCTTTACCCACATCACCAATTACCCGCGGATGATCAGAATCATAACCACGGTGGGTAGCTAAATCAAATGCAATGGATAATCCCTTTTGCCCTGCGGCCAGATTCCTTCGATAAAAGGCATTGGAGTCTTCGGCCGTAGAGAAGCCGGCATATTGACGAATGGTCCAGGGTCTGCCGGTGTACATGGTAGAGTATGGCCCTCGTAAAAAAGGCGGTATACCAGCCTGGTAATTCAGGATTGAGGGTTGTGAAATTGATTCAGAAGAATAATATGAAAGAATATCAATTCCTTCTGCACTGTTCCATACATCATTGGAAACAGGAGTAGCTACTTCATTTTCATTTAAACTAGATTTATCAGTGGAAATATTTAAATCACTCCAGACAGCATTAACAATATTACTTGTCAGGTTTTCTATAAAATATGATCCTCCTGCCGGGTCGTTCACCTTATCTAAAAAAGATTCATGCTGTAAAATATTACTGATATTACGGGCTATCATATTTTCTTGCTCATCATCATAGCCGGGGTTGATAATAAGTGAATCGCACCCACCCATAACACCAGCCATAGCGGCAGTAGTACCTTTCAACATATTTTCATGTGGATCATATGCTTCACTCTTCCAGGTACTGCTTTTGGCAATTATATGAAAGCCTGCATTTGTATCTAGATTATAATTCTGATAAAATTTATGCAATAAAGCCCTCAGGGCTCTGATTTTAGCTATTCCGAAAAAATAATTAGTGCCTATTTCAACCTGATAGGCAACGTTTTTTAAAAGCGATTCAATTCTCTCAACACCTGCCTCTTTTACAAGACTGAACAGCTTTTTAAATAACTCTTTTAATTCTTCCAGCTCATTATTGCTGTCACCACTGATAACAATTGGGTAGAAAAATCCATTTGAGTTACTCTCTAAATATACCGGTTGTGATACGAAACCTTTAGTGTTATGAGTTTTTGCAAAAGCGAGGATTGCTGACAAATCAATATCTCCGGAAAACGCAACAGCAACCTTTTCAAGATCCAGGTTTTTTACCAAAGTTGTAATATCTGCCTTACCCTGAATATGAAACAAGATACCTCCAGCTCCCAATTTTACTGATTCGATTGCTTTTTCATTAGCAGTTTCACTTTTGGTTACTCTAAGACATATATAATTAGTCCAGCCACTACTTTCTTTAAGTAAAGGGGATGAAAGGATTAGGGATTCCAGATCTTCCTTTGAATAATATGGACTCACATCAATTCCAAACCAATTATGGTGCAGTGAATCGATGGAAGAACCTTTTAGATCTTTTTCTGCTTTAGCGATCCATTCTTCTTTTGACTGAGAAAGGAACTCTTCGAATAACCTATTTTCAGGCATAGTTGTTTGGTATTAAATACAGATCAAAAATATAACAAAGAGGGATGAATTTTATGGAAATAAGCAGCTTTCGTAATCCTATCCATCAGCGTCTTCGCCAGCTTGTCTGCGCAAGCAGATAGGGTGGGGGAAAATATAACAAGGCTTTATGATTTATGATGAATTAGAACTCTTTCGTCCTGTTAGATTTATAATGTTATGGTTATTGATTAAGAATTTGATTTTAATATTAAATATGGTTATTTCTCTGAGTTTTAGTGTTGTTTCGTGAATTCTTTGAAAGAGATTTAATATTTTTATACAGAACCCTGAATTATTTTTTTGGCTCACATTTGATTTAATATTATTTCTGAAATCAACCCATTTTATTATGGCAGCAAAAAGCAAAAAATCAACCTCTAAAAAAGAATTTAATCCTGCTAATTCACTCCTTCTGGAATCAGCCTGGGAAGTATGTAATCCTGTAGGTGGAATTGGCACAGTGGTGAGGTCTAAAATTCCGGCAATAAAGAATATTGTTGACGATCGATACTGTTTGATTGGTCCTGCTGTAAATCCCGGAAGGCATGCTGAAGTGGATCCTATTATAGATGGTCGTGATATTATTGCTGATGTAGTAGCTCATATGAATGAGCAGGGATATAATGTTTTTTATGGGCATTGGTTAGTTTCCGGCAGGCCAAGAGTAGTATTATTTGATTTAGCAAAAGAGCTTAACAATATTGCTGCCAATAATGCGCAACTGTCGAATGATTTTGATATTCCTATAAAAGGAGATGATGATCTTATCGACCAGGTAATAGCTTATGGTAAGACTACAGAAGTTTTTCTTGAGCTTCTTGCTGAAAGAAAAAAGCGTTTAAATATAATAGTGCATTTTCATGAGTGGATGGCGGGTTTACCCATTATGAATATCAGGAAAAAAGACCTGCCTATTAAAACAGTATTTACTACGCATGCTACCATGCTTGGCAGGTATCTGGCCATGAATGATAATAACTTCTATGAGAATTTACCTGAGTATGACTGGAAGAAAGAATCGAAAAATTTTGGTATTGAAACCATTGTTAGGATAGAACGTGGCTGTGCACATTATGCTGATATATTTACTACTGTGAGTAATGTAACTGGCATGGAATGCAAGTATTTGCTTGGCAAAGATCCAGACCATATTCTTCCTAATGGATTGAACATTCAGAGATTTACTTCCTACCATAGAATGCAGATGCTACACCGGCAGAAGAAAGATATAATTAATCAATTTGTGATGAGTCATTTCTTTAGTAGCTATTCATTCGACCTGGATAAAACCTTGTACTTTTTTACATCCGGAAGGTATGAATACCATAATAAGGGGTATAATCTTACCCTGGAAGCGATGAGTAAGCTTAACAAGCTTATGAAAAAAGCTAATGTGGATATGACGGTTGTAATGTTCCTGATTACAAAAAAAGATTCATGGTCGATTAATCCGAAGGTGCTTGAATCAAGAGCAATAATGGAAGAACTACGTCTCAATACACAGGCCATTGAAAAACAGGTAGGTGAGCGGTTATTTATGGCGGGGGCCAGCTCAGAGAAAGATTTCAGATTACCCGATTTGAATCAGATGGTAGATGATTACTGGAGATTACGATACAGAAGGACAATACAGGCCTGGAAATCGCCTGATTGGCCATTCATTGTGACTCATAATCTTCATGATCCGGATAATGATGATGTATTAATAAATCTGAGAAAAAATAAGCTTATAAACAGCCCTGATGATAAGGTAAAGATTGTATACCACCCGGATTTTATTACATCGACCAATCCTTTGTTTGGCATTGATTATCCTGACTTTGTGAGGGGATGTAATCTGGGAATATTTCCGAGTTATTATGAACCCTGGGGATATACTCCAATGGAATGTATTGCAAGTGGCGTAGCTGCAGTAACATCAGACCTTAGTGGTTTTGGTGATTATGTTGAGAGAAACATGGATATTGGATTTGATAACGGAATAATGGTGCTGAAGCGAGAAGGTAAAGACATTGATGCATCTGCCGAGAATTTGGCTAAATACTTATTTGAATTCGTTAAATCAACCACAAGGGAAAGGATAAATCAGAGGAATAAGTCGGAAGATTTGTCAGAACAGTTTGACTGGAGCGTTCTTGGCAAGGAATATATTACAGCTTATTCTATGGCCATAAATAAGAGAAGGAGCAAGAAAATCACTAAATTGTAATTTCGTTACGATTACATTTTGTAATTGAAATATTATATAGAAAAAGGCATATTGGATATTGTGCTTCTGAGTTTGATCAAAAAAATATTTTTTAGTTCACCTTTTTTCATGAAATTTGATATCCCTTTTGCATTTTTGCTTTTCACCCGAGGATAAATCAGTTAATGCTGGAAGATTACAAACAGGTTTGGAACAATTGTCTCGATATTATTCGAGGGGAGGTTGCTGAGCAGGGATTTAAAACATGGTTTTTACCTATTGTTCCATTAAGACTTGAAGGTAAGAGTCTTACCATTCAGGTGCCAAGCCAATTTTTCTATGAGTGGCTGGAAGAACATTATATCCATGTGTTGAAGAAGGCATTAATTACTACAATTGGTGAAGGCGCCAAACTTGAGTATTCTGTAATTGTAGATCAAGGTAATAAACACAGTGCACCTTATACAATAAACCTGCCCAATAAAAGTACCGGTACTGCTGGTAAAATGTCAGCCAGGGAAAAACGCCCTGTGAACCCGTTTCAACTGGACACACTGGATGAACCCCAGGAATCACAGCTAAATCAATCTTACAGTTTCGAATCTTTTATTGAAGGTGACTGTAACAGGTTGGCAAGATCTGCCGGGTATGCAGTGGCTAAAAAGCCCGGCATTACATCTTTTAATCCACTTATGATTTATGGTGGTGTAGGATTAGGGAAAACACACCTGGTGCAATCCATAGGCAATGAGATAAAAGCTAACCTGTCAGATAAATTTGTGTTGTATGTTTCGTCCGAGAAGTTCATAAACCAGTTTATTAAGGCGGTTCAAAACAACGAAGTACAAAGTTTCCAGGCATATTATTTACAGGTGGATGCCCTGATCATAGATGATGTTCAGTTCTTTGGAGGGAAAGAGAAAACACAGGAGATTTTCTTTCATATTTTCAATCATTTACACCAGTCGGGCAAGCAGATCATTATGACAAGCGATCGGCCGCCTAAAGATCTAAAAGGCCTTGAAGAGCGTTTGTTAAGCAGATTTAAATGGGGACTCACGGCTGACTTGCAGCAACCTGATTTTGAGACGCGGATGGCCATTATCCATAAAAAGATGGAAGCCGAGGGAATTGAAATCCCTCCGGATGTTTGTGAGTACCTTGCCTATACGGTTGATACTAACATTCGAGAACTAGAAGGGGTTTTAATTTCATTGATTGCCCATGCGTCATTGAACAGGAGAGATATTGACCTTGAGTTGGCTAAGCAAATCATGAAGAATATTGTTCATGACATTGAGACTGAGGTGGGTATCGATTATATACAGAAGACGGTGGCTGAGTACTTCCATCTAAGTCAGGATGATTTGAAAGACAAAACGCGGAAAAAAGAAATTGTAATTGCAAGGCAGATTGCCATGTACTTCTCAAAGGAATACACCAACCACTCACTAAAATCCATAGGATATCATTTTGGAGGTCGTGATCATAGCACAGTGATTCATGCTGTTCAGGCGGTGAACGATATGATGGATGTGGATGCCCACTTCAGGGGCACCCTTGAAGACCTTAGGGAAAAGCTGAAGATGAAGACCGCCTAGTTACCTTAGATAAAACGAATAATACCCTTTCCTGCCAGATTTGCTTACTCCTTCAATTCTAACCCTGCCATAGGCTTTTGATAAAATATCAGCCAGACTCTGTGCTGTGTCTATCTTTTCCTCATTGATATTGGTAACGATGAATCCTTCTTCAAGATCGAGCCTGTTGAGTAGTCCACCTGAATAGAGTTTGGTAACTTTAACACCGTGTTCGATATCATATAAGTCTCGCTCCAGTTTAGAAACTACTTCCAGGTCAGCACCAAGATATTCTGATGTGTAAACCTTCGTCTCCAGTATTTCTGTAGTGCCATCACGGTTGGTTAGCGTTAGGTCAGCTTCCTTTATTTTCTTACCGGATTTCCATTTTATATGAATTTTATCTCCGGGGGAATGATAGCTTATCAGCTCATCAAACTCAGCTTTGGAATTTGTGGGTTCATCATCCACAGAAATAATAATATCATTTTCTTTTATACCTGCTTTATCAGCAGCCCAACTGTTTTGAGTTCGTATTACAACAACTCCTTGATTATCATCCAGGTCAAGAGACAGTCGGTTGGCAATATCATCATTGAGATCATTTACATCTGCACCAATAAATGCTTTCTGTACTTCACCATAATGAACAATATCACCTACAATTTTCTTGACAATATCTACAGGAACAGCAAAACCATACCCAGCATATGAGCCGGTTCTGGATAGGATAGCTGTATTAATACCTACAAGTTCACCTTTAATATTCACCAACGCTCCACCACTATTACCTGGATTAATCGCAGCGTCCGTTTGAATAAACGACTCGAGCGGAAATTTGTCTTTCACAATATGTAATGCTCTTGCCTTAGCGCTAACAATACCACCGGTTACTGTTGATGTAAGGTTGAACGGATTACCAACAGCAATCACCCACTCACCCACCTGGAGTTCTTTGGAACTGCCTACTGGGATAGCTGGCAGGTTTTTAGCATCTACCTTTAGCACAGCCAGGTCGCTGGAAGGATCTGTTCCTATCAGCTCAGCATCATATGAGTTTTTACCATGCACTACTTCAATTCGATCGGCATCAGCAATCACATGATTATTAGTTACGATGTAGCCATCATCCGTAAAGATTACTCCTGAACCACTACTTATGGTTTGAGAGGTCTGTCCATCAAGGCCAAAAAACATATCCATGAAAGACTGACGATATACTCTTGAAGAAATATTTTTAATATATACCACACTTTGAGTGCTTACTTTCGAGGCTTCAACAAAATCTTCAGAGTTAGCCTGCCCGGCAGGGCCATTCTGTCGGGTATCTACTATTCCGTAATCACTTACATTCTGCGGTACCTCATTAGCTTCAGTTGCTTCTCTAGCTGTGCTTGAGTCTGAGGTGATTACAGAGGGGGAATTCGCATTGTTTTGAAGATGGAAAACATAAGATCCCAGGTAACCTCCTGTTAATGCCAGTAATATTATGGTTATATATTTTTTCATAGCTGTATACTTGTTCGTAATTCTGACTTTCAAAAATCGTGCAAAAATCTGTTATTCTCTGAATTAACGAAATATGCTGAAAAAATGGCATAAAAATCTAATAACTTAACAAATTTTAACATACCCTTTTCCATATGAGCAAATTCATGACATTCTTTCCTTCAGATCTGGATTAGGACGCTGATCATAAGGTTTCACCACATTGGTTGACATGTTGGTTTTGTCATCATTTTTGTTCAAAAATGTCGCCAAAACGGTTTATTTCTTTTCTGTTTACCATGGGCTGAAGCCCATGGCTATGAGTGACCCTATTATTTGGCAAATTGCACAGGTAAGTCAGAAGGTAACTTCTGACTTCACATAGGAGTGATCTATGTATATAAATGATATAGTTTGGCTGGTTTTGGAAGAGTTAAAATCTACAGTAGTGGTGTCGGGAGTTACCTCCTGACATACAAAATCTTCATGACATTTCGTTTTTATTATTTGATTAGTTAATCTCATACATAATCTGAATATTAGCTATTTCGAAGTATTTTTGGCGCATGGGAATCAGGGCGACCTTAAGTAAGCCATTAGCAAGCATAGTTGCTGCACAGCAAAAAACCTGGTCTTTAGATCCAGAGTCTTACCAGGAAAGGATATTTAAACATCTTATTGAGGTAGGTGTAAAAACTGTTTTTGGAAAGGATCACAACTTTAAGGATATTGCTAATCATGAGGATTTTAAGCTTAGGGTTCCTATCAGGGATTATGAAGGTATTAGACCCTATATAGATCGTGTTATCAGTGGTCAGCATAATGTGCTATGGAGAGGGAAACCGGTTTATTTTGCTAAAACATCGGGAACCACTTCCGGCACAAAGTATATCCCTATCACAAAAGATTCGGTGCCCAATCATATTAACAGTGCGCGTAATGCACTTTTATCGTATGTGAATGAAACAGGGCAATCGCAATTCCTGGATGGGAAACTGATTTTCCTATCGGGCAGCCCTGTGCTGGACACCACGGGTGATATTTTAACGGGGCGCTTATCAGGCATTGTTAATCATCATGTGCCAGGATATTTACGAACTAACCAAATGCCATCTTATGAAACCAACTGCATAGATGACTGGGAGAGCAAACTGGAGAAAATTATAGACGAGACTCTTGATCAAGACATGTCCCTGATTTCGGGAATACCACCCTGGGTGCAGATGTATTTCGACAGGATAATTGAAAGGACTGGGAAACCAATTAAAGATGTTTTCCCGAATTTCTCCATGTTTGTGTACGGAGGTGTGAATTTCCAACCCTATAAAAAGAAATTGTTTGATTCGATTGGTAAAGAAATACCATCTATAGAAACCTACCCGGCTTCGGAGGGATTTATCGCTTACCAGGATTCACAGGAAGATGATGGTCTGCTCATGATGGCAAACAGTGGTATATTCTTCGAGTTTATTCCTGCTGATGAATATTATAAAAATAATCCCAGGAGGCTTGCCTTGCATGAGGTTGAAACAGGGGTGAATTACGCAGTTATTATTAACAGTAATGCCGGATTATGGGGTTATAGTATTGGAGATACGGTAAAGTTTACTTCATTATTTCCTCACAAGGTCCATGTAACCGGGCGAATAAAGCACTTTATATCCGCTTTTGGTGAACATGTGATAGGAGAAGAGGTGGAGAAGGCAATGAAATTAACAATCGAAAAGTTTCCTGAGACAGAAATTGTAGAATTTACGGTAGCCCCCCAGGTTACACCTGCAGATGGATTGCCCTATCATGAATGGTTTGTGGAATTCAGACAACCACCCAGGAACTTGCAGGAATTTGAAAAACAGTTAGATTTGCACCTTCGTTCTCTTAATGCCTACTACGATGATTTAACCTCTGGTAGTATATTGAGAACTTTAGTAGTTACATCATTGCAAGACCAGGCATTTATAAAATATATGAAATCAATTGGCAAATTAGGAGGTCAGAATAAAGTGCCACGCCTGGCAGATAACAGGGATATTGCTGAGAAACTGGAGATATACAAGAAGTAAATGAAAGAAGGGAAGAAAACAATTGCAATTCTTGGTTCTACAGGTTCTATTGGTCAGCAGGCACTGGAAGTAATACAGGCTAACCCAGATCATTTTAGTGTTGAAGTACTTACAGCAGGCAATCAGGCAGATTTATTAATTGAGCAGGCGATTAAATATCAACCCAATGTGGTGGTTATTGGCAATGAGATGCATTATGATAAGGTATCGGCTGCACTTGAGTCTTACCCAATAAAGATATATGCGGGTACTGATGCCATTTCCTCTGTTGTTCAGATGGATGTAATTGATATGGTTTTGGTGGCGCTTGTGGGGTATTCAGGATTGAATCCTACTATTAAAGCTATTGAAGCAGGTAAGAATATAGCCCTGGCCAATAAAGAAACTTTGGTAGTTGCCGGTGAGTTGGTCACCAACCTGGCAAAAGAAAAGGGAGTAAATATTTATCCGGTCGATTCGGAGCATTCTGCTATTTTCCAATGTCTGGTTGGAGAGTTCTATAATCCGATTGAAAAGATCATACTTACTGCTTCTGGTGGGCCATTCCGGGGAAAGACCAGATCAGATTTGATAAATGTTACCCGAGAGCAGGCTTTGAAACACCCCAATTGGAAAATGGGAGCTAAGATTACGATCGATTCTGCCAGCCTGATGAATAAAGGGCTGGAGGTGATAGAGGCTAAATGGTTGTTTGGATTGAGTCAAGATCAGATTGAGGTGATTGTACATCCTCAATCGATTGTACATTCATTGGTGCAGTTTGAAGATGGCTCAATTAAAGCACAAATGGGCTTGCCAGATATGAAATTACCAATACAATATGCATTAAGTTACCCGGAAAGGTTGAAAACTGACTTCACAAGGTTTAACTTTGCAGATTATCCGAATTTGACTTTCGAAAAACCGGATACTGATACATTTCGTAATCTGGCTTTGGCATATGATTCGATGAAACAAGGTGGCAATATGCCTTGTATATTGAATGCCGCCAACGAAGTGGTAGTAGATGCGTTTTTAAAAGACAAAATCGGATTTTTGGAGATGAGTAATGTGATTGAAACCTGCATGGCTAAAATACCGTTGATCTCATCGCCAGGTTACAATGATTACGTGGAAACGGATAAAGAAACAAGAATTAAAGCATTAGAATATATTAATTGATGGAAGGAATTATAATGGCAGCTCAGATTATTCTGAGTCTTTCAATTTTAGTGGGGCTACATGAGTTGGGTCACCTGATTGCAGCAAAAGTATTTGGGATGAGAGTTGAGAAGTATTCGATTGGCTTCCCACCAAAGATATTTGGATTTCAATATGGAGAAACAGAGTATTCAATAGGGGCAATCCCATTGGGTGGATATGTGAAGATATCTGGTATGATCGATGAGTCGATGGATAAAGAAGCTATGGCACAACCACCAAAAGATTATGAGTTCAGGTCGAAACCGGCATGGCAGCGTCTGATTGTAATGATGGGAGGTATCATTGTAAACGTTATTACAGGCATATTCATTTTTATTGCCATTGTTTACTCATATGGTGAACGCTTCTATACCATGGAAGAGGTTAACAAACATGGTATAAGGGCTAATGAGATTGCCATTGACATGGGATTACAAACAGGGGATAAGATTATTGGTATTAATGAAAATCCTGTGGCGAGATTTGATGAACTAACAGGAAGTGATATTTTATTAGGAACTGATGTGTATTATAATGTATCGCGGAATGGTGAGACAATTAACATCCCGGTTCCTGAAGACCTTATCGAAAGACTGTCAGACAAGAAGAACAAGGGATTGTTTATTCAGCCATTGATTCCATATGAGGTTGGGGAGGTAAGCAAAGATTCTGAAGCAGAAAGGATGGGCTTAAAAGAAGGAGACAGGATTATTTCCATAAATGAAACTAAGGTTACATACTTCAATGACTTTGATGCTGTAAAGCTAAAGTATATCAATGAGCCAATAGAATTGAAAATTGAAAGAAATGGTGAAATCCTTATGCTTTCAGGCACTCTACCGGAAGATGGAATGATAGGTTTTATGCGAGTACCACTTATTGAGTCATCGTTTGAGCAGTATACTCTCGGTCAGGCTGTGGTAAAAGGAACAGATAAGGCTTTCGAGGCTGTTTGGGTGAACATGAAAGGTTTAGGAAAGATGATTTCCGGGAAAATTGATCCAACCAAGTCTATCATGGGCCCTATTGGAATTGCACAGATTTTTGGAGGTACCTGGGACTGGGAAAGGTTCTGGCACCTTACCGGCTTATTGTCGATGATCCTTGCTTTTATGAACTTCCTGCCTATTCCTGCTCTTGATGGGGGTCATGTAATGTTCCTGAGTTATGAGATTGTATCTGGCCGTGCACCCGGGGATAAGTTCCTGGAAGTGGCGCAAAAAGTAGGTATGATATTTCTGTTAGCTCTGATGGCCTTTGTGATTGGCAATGATATCTTAAAACTGTTTTAGTTAGCCCTTATCAAGAGATTGCAGTAACAAGTAGAGACAACTTGCATAAAGCAAAGATATTATCATTGTTACGCTATGATTCAGCATAAATAGAGAAGGGGTCTGTGCTATCTCATCCAGGAAGAACCAAAAACAACATAGAAGGCCCAGTCTTCAGGTCCACGGGCAACATCAACACCCATTTTGATGCCCAGCAAACGTGCCATCAGGTATCTGAATCCACCTCCTGCATTCCAGGCTATATCGCCATGGTTCATGTCGGTCAGGTTATCGTATGCAGTACCAACACCGGCAAAACCAATTAGACTCCAACGGTTGGTTAAGCTAAAACTGTGTTCTGTCTCTGCAAGGACTGTTAGTTCACCCTGATAGCGCATAGCGGGAACACCTCTTAAGCCAACAAATGGCTTTGCATAAAAAGGAGGATCTCCTGTGGTTAACAGACTTTCAAACCTAAATCCCGGAACCCATCTGTCTGTAACAGGGATATAGAAGAGACTAAAAAAAGTTAGCCTGCCATAGTTGCGGTCACTGCCAATAAGTTCGATATTTTGGTGATAACGTAGATGCACTCTTAATCCCTCTGATGGCGACAGAACATTATCGTATTTTTCATATTCAGTAATAAATGACACACCACTGCTGGTTAAATCGAAGTCGAGGGGCCTGACAAAAGGCAACTTGCTGTCTTCGAAGGCACTTACATTGGTTTTCATAAAGAGATATTTTCCCCCAATGAAAAAATTACTTTCACCAAGGCGTGCTATAACCTGTTGCAAAATCACATAACTATTGATGGAGAAAGAAGCCGGGTTTTCACCTAAAAATGAATTACCGGTGCCATAATATTTTAGATTCACATCGGCATATCCTGCCATGGCACGATATCTTACCCTGTCATCTTTCCAAAAGCCAATATAACCTCCCCCGGCAAACCAGGTATTATTTTGTGTTAAACCTCCCATAGCCGTTACAATATCCGGCATTTGGAATCTGGCTTTTTTATCCTTTTTTGGAATAAAATACATCAAAGCCACAGTCGCACCGTAGCCAACCGCTGGTTCAGTTATTGGCGAAACTACAGGTAATAGCCCATGAAGATCGAGCAGGAAGTGGCTCACATCAAAAGCATTATCCAGGGTGTCAATGAAAAGGCTCTGTTTTTCCTGTGCTTTTACGCTTTGAAGATTCACTAATAGGACCAATAAAGCTATGACCCAAACAGGCTTCTGGTATTTCATTGCTTAATTGCTTTTACTTTCAGAATTCACTTTATCTCTACCTATAGGAATACCAACACTCAGGTACAAGCTGTTGTTTTTTGATTCTCGGGTTCCGTCCTTCATAATATTGGTAAAACCATACATATACTTAATACCAATGTTTATTCCTTCACCCTTTTGCAGTTTATAGCCCAATCCTCCCATAGCTGCTACTTCAATAGAATTAAACAGGTCACGGTTGTCAACTTCAATATCAATGATCGTATTATTTGATTCTTCAAAATAGATAAGAGCGGCTTTGGACCTGAGGGCGAATTGAGGGCCCATATGAACATAGAAATGATTTTTGAATCGATACTTTATGCCAATTGGCACATGGAAATACGATATTTTCTGATTGTATGTACCTGCGCTTGAATAAACTGTGGTTGGATCAAGGAAGAGTACATCATTTTCAGTTAGCTCATCAAGGCCGACATTAGATTTTACAAGTACGCCCGTATTAATAAACCATTGATCCTTAAGGGTAATATCAAAATAAAATCCCATGTTGAATGTGCGCAGGCGACTGCTACTTTCAAATCCTGACATCTGTGAAAAATTAAAACCGCCATCGATGCCAAACTCAACATTGCCACTATTTAGTTTATCTCCGAATATAAGTGAGATAAGTATCTGAGATTGTGCTGAATAGGATATAAATACAAGTGCAATCAGTGGGATAATTCTTTTCATTACCGGGTCAGGTTATTAATATAAAAATCAAAATTTTCTACCTATTCCAATTCCCAAAGTCCAGGAATTATAGGTTTCTTCTTTAATATCGAACACCAGGCCGGGTGCCAGATCCCAATGATGCGAAATTTCAATTTCGTATTCCAGCCCTATACGATACACCAAAAAAGACTCATGATTTTCAAATTCCTTGCCAAAGCCAGCAATAATTTCTAATCCTTTCACTGGTTTGTAAATGCCAACTAATGAGGTAATAAAAGGTCGTTCCCTTTCCAACTCTGATCCTTCTGGTGTCTCAATAATATAGGTTGATATTTCGATATCATTATGTAATCCAATTGCCCATTTCTCATTAAACCAATATTCATAATTAAATCCCCATGAAGGCACAATAAGAAAACTACTATTTTCAGTAGAATTATAACCTTTTGGGATATACGTATGGCTCATTATACCTGCTATTCGATGATGTTTATGCTCCTCATGGTGTTCATCTTCCTGGCTGAAAACGGGGGTATGGCTGAGTGAGAGTACTGCCAATAACGAGATATTTACTAGTAAAAAGAATAATCGATTCGAAGTCATAAATAAGTACTAAAGGCTTAATTCACTCCAAACTAATGAATAAAATTTGAATTATCTTAAGCTTAGATATAAATATTTGCCGAATTAGCTTACAGTAAATCTGCCAGGATTTCCAGCCCCATTCCTCTCGAAGCTTTTATTAATACAAGAGCGTCTTTTATAGGATGCTTAGATAAGTGTTCTACAAGCTTATCTTTTGACTTAAATGACATTCTTTTTTCAGAATTACCAGAAGCTGATGCGCTGGCTTCACCACAGAATATTGCCTGATTAAGATCCATATTATCGGTTTGCTCAACAACACTTTTATGTTCTACTTGTGTGTCGGCACCTAGTTCAAACATATCTCCCAGGATGACTACTTTCTTAGGGTGATCCATTGTATCCAGGTTGTCCAGCGCAGCTTTCATCGATACCGGGTTGGCATTATAGGCATCAAGGATTATTTTATTGCTTTTTGTTTCAATGATTTGTGATCTGTTGTTTGCAGGTTTATACTCAGATACTGCATCATTGGCTCGAACGGAATCTACTTGAAAATATTTACCTATACAAAGTGCAGCAGCGAGGTTTTTAAAATTATATTTACCTATAAGCTGAGTAGAAATTACCGAGCCATTAGAGTCTTGATATTTAACGAAAGGATCAACTGAGATGAATTTAGATTCATAAAAATCTCCCTGATTATTATACAAAATCGGGTGCTTCATCCGCTTGGTCATATTCATCAGGATATCATCATCTGAATTGACAAAAATTGTTCCACCATGTTCAATAAGGTGATGGTATAATTCACTTTTAGCTCTTAGAACACCTTCGAATCCTCCAAAACCTTCCAGGTGGGCTTTACCAATGTTTGTTATGATCCCATGTGAGGGATGCGCAATATTGCAAAGTGCCGCGATCTCTCCAACATGGTTGGCCCCCATCTCAACTATTCCTACTTCCGTATTTTCATCCATTTTAAGGAGAGTAAGCGGAACACCAATATGGTTATTAAGATTACCTTCTGTTGCAGAAACCCTGTATCTTGTTGCCAGTACTGTTTTTAGCAACTCTTTGGTGGTGGTCTTGCCATTAGAACCTGTAATCCCAATGATGGGAATCCCCAGGGCATCACGATGATAAGAGGCCAGGTTTTGCAAGGCTCCTAATACATCATCAACAAGAAGATATTGATCACCTGTAGCTACTTCCGGATTATCTATAACTGCATAACCGGCACCTGAGTCAAGGGCATTTTTTGCGAATTTGTTGCCATCGAAATTATCGCCTTTCAAAGCAAAAAAGATGTCACCTTTTTGAATTTTTCTGGTGTCAGTACTTATTCCTGATGACTCGAGAAATATTTTGTAAAGTTGCTCCGTTGTAGTCATGAAACGAAGTTAATTCGAATTATTAGCAAAGACAATAGACAATGCTTCGGCTCCGCTCAGCATTAATAGACAAATTGAGTATTTAGGAGTGGTAATCATTTAAACTGCTGACTTCAGATAACCGATAAACAGATAACCGACACACTGAAAACTGTAACGAATAGCCTAATTTTGAGCATATGAATATTGGTAGAAACATTATTCTTCTTTTAATTATTCTAATTCCAGATACTACCTGGGGGCAGATACTATATCATTTTAACCAGGATATTTCAGTAATTGAGGGCGAACAGTTGTTGTCTATGCCATGGGTTGGTGGCTTGAACACACCTCAATATAATGAGTTGGATATCGATCAGGATGGCAATAAATAT
>JBDLIU010000003.1:0-47300 GCA_039714715.1 Bacteroidota bacterium | reverse complement strand
TGTCAAGCATATTTTAATCACATAAAGCACTTTCTCTTTCTCTGAAATAAGTTATACTTTTCTCCACTAATTCATCTAATTCCTTTTGGTCAGGAATACTATTCATTGCAGGATAAGGATCGCCACCAGGTCCAAGAGGTTCAGGGGTAACGTACTTTCCATCGGTATTATATCCAATCAGATATAAACTCATAATGATAATATCCAGATTCATGAAACCATCGCCCAGAGCACAGCGGTTACTATCTGCCATATGAAGATTCGTTAATAATTCACCGGCATCTAATAATGCTTCGCCAATATGATCCTCTTCGGTAAACATATGATACACATCCCCATTAATATGATTTATTGCAGGATGCGCAACTGCTTTAATATAATTTTTAGCATCTTTAACCGTATGGCACAGACTTACCTCCGCTGAGCGAATGGGCTCAATAGCAGCTTTGATGCCCTGTCTTTCGAACTCACTACCCAACTGACGCAGTGTTTCCGAACTTCTGAAAAATTCGCTTGAATCGTTAGCATTTGGTCTTCCAACTGCACCCGGGACAACCAACAGGTAATGGCCACCTACTTCTTTGGTAAACACCAATTCCCTTTTAATATAATCAATGGCAGCCTGCCTCTTTTGCGGTTTATTACTCGACAGATCATTCTCGGTAGAAAACATTCCGCATGTACCTGATACTTTCATATTGTATTTATCCAATAATGCTAATGTCTCTTTAACATTATATCCCATATTGGGTCCATAATGATTTCCGTGAAGTTCAATGTATTCTACTCCATTTTTACTTAATCTGGCAAGAGTATCTTCAAGCGACTCAAGTCCAAACCCCCAGTTACTCCACGACAGGTTAAGTCTATTCTTTAGCCTTTCGGGATGCTCCTTTTTTAGTTTCTCGAAAGCAGCTTTTATTTTATCGTCTCTAAGTTCAAATTTTTGTTTTTTCATCTTTAAGTCCTTTTAGTCATACAGAGCAAACAGCTTTATACCTCTTTCGGCATATCAGAATTATTATTTGCAAAATGCTTCAGAAACACCATAGGTTCACTATTGCTGTTGTTGGTAATTGTTACACCATTTTTTGCGGCAGTTTCGCTCACAAAATACTCATCGGAACTTGCCTGACCGTAGCGTAACATTATTGCCGATTCGGCATTATACGCCCCAAACTTTCCATGTCCCTGTATAATAACACAACCATAGGCTGCTTCATCCTTAATAACAATAGTTTGCCCCGGATTAATTGTTAACTCTTTTGCAGCAATATAGTCGTTGGCATATACTACCCATTTCTCGGTATATTGCTCATTGCTTTTCTCTACAACAGGAGGGCGGAAATAGTGCTTTTTATAATTGGGATCAATATTTTTTTCCCAATCCATTAAGCTCATAATATAATCAATGTCCTCTTTTTTGTCGTCAGGGCAGTTTTCTACTAAAAAGTCATAAGGATAAACTTCGTTTGAAGCAATATTCTCATAAACAGAGTTAACATCGCTATTCCACTGAGGTTCGTAAGTGAGGTACGACCCCGGAGCATGAAGTACTCCCGGTGGAGTGTACCATCCTGTCCCTAACTGAATTCTATAAGCCCTGGATAATTCCGTAATACGGTTATCACCACTTCGGTATTGTAACAATCTTTCTTTTACCATCTCTTTAGTAACATCAGGGTCAAAACCATAGTATGTAGCAGGTAAAGAACCCGGATGATTATTAAGCTGCGGAGGATAGAAATAAGCTTCAGGCTTACCCAGGCGACCTACTCTTTCGGCATCTTCAAAACCAAGGTGCAGGTGGTGAAAAAGCGGATCCTGATAATCAAAAAACTTTGAATACATAGGCCAGCCACCGTACTTACTCATCAGCTCTTTTCCTACCATAAGCTCGCCCAGTTCGTCAACAGCATCTTTCAACAGGAACTTCTCGTCCATATTTCTGTCAACAGGCAATACATAGCTCATTCCTTCATCTTCCGGGGCTAATTCCCCGTTCATTGCCGGTATAACAGAAGAAAACCAACGTTCTTTAATTGAGCCCCGTTCAGTTCCAAGAGCATAATAATCATCAGGATGTAGCCTGAGTCTTTGTCCGGCAGTGCTAAAACGCCTGGGCACAAAAACAGGAACTAAGTTTAATATTCCTTTACCCTCTTCAAATGTTTTTTTTATAAGCTTAATATTTTTCATGATATCTTCTTATTTCCCATACTTATCAATAATGCTATTTAGTCTTTCTCTATAATATGCAAAGTTTTTAAAGTCAACTTCTGGTGGAATAAAATGATCACCAAAAGGTACAAACCCACCTGTTTTTAAAACATGCTCAATAGGTTCCAATATTTCATCAATCTCCTGTTTCCCGCCTTGAATCCTTGATTTTGAAATTCCTCCCAATATTTGCAAATCAGGATACATCTGTCTTACTTTAACTACATCCATTCCGCAATGTGTTTCAAAAGGATACATTCCGGTTACTCCGGCTTCCATAAACACAGGTATCAATTCATAACAATCTCCATCTGTATCCAGTAAAACAATATCTACACCTTTGGTTTTTAGAAAGTCTGCAATACGCCTTATATATGGATTCATAAATTCCCTCACCATTTCCATAGATATCATACTGCCCTGACCAAATGAAATATCTTCCCAAATTTGCCAATGGTCAATTTCAACTCTGGCTGTTACCTCTTCAAATACTGCGAGCCAAATATTAGTAAATGTATCCAGCATATCATGTATAAGCTCAGGCTTTGTCAGATACCAAATAAACAGGTTCTCATAACCTATTAGGTGTGCAAGTGTACCAAAGAATCCCTGGGGATAACCGCCAACAGCCAGCGGATAAGTCCTGTTATTATACTCTTCAACCAGTTCTTCCCAATTATCCGGAAAACGATCCTTAAAATTATTAAGGTTCAATCTCTCTGCTTTTAGCTTTTCCCAGGATGCCTCATCTACTACCGGCCATTCTAAGGTTGTTGGTATTGTAGCTTCATCTTTCAGGAACACCCTTTTAGCTCCATCAATGTCGTAATAATAGAATTTATCTGCATCCTCACTTATTGCTTCCGGTTCAAACATTGGACAAAATAGCAGGTTAACATCTACCACTCTTTGAGTTTCGTCCATCTTAAAATGCGTACGTACATCATAGTCTAATGGGAAACCTTGTGTAGGCCAATACAGTCCACCGGCCATAACTGCTATTCCATTGGGAAGCTTATCTACACCTTTGCATGTCCATGCCGGAGAGTATAATGATGATGTTGGGGTAGTGATTTCTTTGTTGAGAATAGGGTAATTAGTTTTAGGTAAGCCCTGCTTATACCAATTCTCAACAGATTCACCCCAATAGCCAAACTCCCATTTAACAGAGTGCACCGACTTGTTAAATTTCATTACTTCTAAGAAACGTTCCCTTGTGTTCATAATATTATTTTTAAGAAGTTAATAATTCATAGTTATTTTATAGTAGCAATTGTTAATCTACCCCACTAGTTCATGCTCAATCTGTTCAAGTGATTTTCCTTTTGTCTCAGGCAAAAATTTGTATAACACAATAAAACCTATGGCGCAAATGACCCCATATATCCAAAAGTTGTTCGCCCACCCAACGGTTTCTTTAATAACAGGGAAACTAAACGTAAGGCCAAAATTGGCAATCCAGAGTGCTGTAGCACCAATTGACATAGCTGCACCGCGTATTCTGTTGGGGAAAATTTCTGAAATGACAACCCAAAACAGTGGGGCCAATGACAGTGAATAAAACATTATATTGGCAAGTACCAATACGATGATAGGAATACCAATATAGTTGGTATAAAAGAAGAATCCGATAAGTCCGTAAATAATAGCCATGGCTGCCGTACCGATCAACAGCAACCGTTTACGCCCCATTTTTTCGACCGTAAATAGTGTAATTACAACTGACAGCAACATCACTAAACCGATTCCCACAATTTGAAACATCATCTCCTGAAGGTTAAAGCCGGCAGCCTGAAAAATATCGGCAGCATAATATATTACCACATTAGCTCCGCTCCACTGCTGCAGAAAAGCTAAAAATATACCTAATGCCAGAAGCTTAAGTATTCTTGGATTAATTAACTCTTTAAAATTAACTTTTGATAAATCATCTTCTGAAATAGTCTGCTTAATATCATCAATCCCAACTTGAGCGTATTTTTCACCACCAATTTTAACTAACACTTTATATGCTTGAGTTTCTTTTCCATTTTTTACTAACCAACGAACACTCTCCGGTACAAGAAACATCATTCCAAAAAACAGGAGAGCCGGAATCAGTTCAGCGCCAAACATCCATCTCCATCCATATTCCCCACTCCAACTGCTTCTGATAGCTTCGGCTGTAGGATTGACGCCCAATACGGTATCAAGACGTGAGATAAGCAGGTTGGTTATTTGTGCAACCAATATGCCAATCATAATCATGAATTGGTTTATGGTAACAAGTACTCCTCTTTTTTCACGTGGAGCTACTTCGGCAATATACATGGGTGAAAGGTTTAAGGCAGCCCCCATAGCAATGCCACCAATAAAACGATATATATTAAACCAGAAAAAGTTGGTACATAAAGCTGTTCCAATGGCCGACAAAGCAAACAGAAAAGCTGAGGCTATCAGTAAGCGTTTACGCCCCAAACTATCGGCAAGAATCACTAATAACAGTGTTCCTATAATACATCCAACAATTGCTGAGCTTGTACCCCATCCCTGTTGGGAAGCAGATACTATTTCAAAATACGGCTCATAAAATGGTTTGGCTCCCCCAATTACTACAAAATCATAACCAAAAAGGAAGCCTCCCAAGGCTGCCGTTAGGCTAATCAGCCATATGAAATTGTCATTTAATCTCTTATTAATATTCATCATAAGATTATGAATTTTTCAATTTGCTATTTCAGAATACTACTGTCCGTAATAAGCGTTTTTCCCGTGTTTCCGTAAGAAATGTTGATTAATTAATGCCTGCGACATGCTTGATTTAGGATTTAATTGTAAGCTTCGAAATGCCATTTTTGCAACTTCTTCTAAAACCACTGCATTGTGAACAGCCTCTTCTGCATTGTTTCCCCATGTAAATGGCCCATGATTATTGACTAATACACCAGGAACCTGCTGGTAATCAAGTTCAGAGAAACTTTCGAGGATAACATTTCCGGTTTCTTCTTCATAATCACTTCCGATTTCTTCCTTTTTCATCTTACGAGTACAGGGTATTTCTTTATAAAAATAATCGGCATGTGTAGTTCCAAGAACAGGGATATTTTTACCTGCTTGCGCCCAACTTGTTGCCCATTCGGAGTGAGTGTGTACTACTCCGCCAATTTTTTGAAATTCACGATATAGAACGAGGTGTGTAGGAGTATCACTTGATGGTTTAAATGCTCCTTCAATAACATTACCGTCTAAATCAACCACAACCATATCAGATGGTTTCATACTTTTATATGAAACACCACTTGGCTTAATTACAACCAAATTGCTTCTACGATCTATTCCACTCACATTGCCCCACGTAAAAATCACCAAACCATGTTTTACAAGATCGAGGTTGGCTTCACAGATTTCTTCTTTTAATTTTTCAAGCATATTGTAATAACAAACTTACAATTATGCTCATTCGTCAACTACACTATATTTAATCAACACTAATACTTTTTTAATATATAAGTTGGATGATGTAAATAAAAAGCATTAAATTTCAAACGTATGAAACCAATATTTGAAAAAGTGCTACTCGGTGAATCTTCATTTCTTATCAAAGAGGAACATTTTAAGCATTTTAACATCCCCTCGCATATTCATCCTGAATTTGAGCTGGCTTTATTGCTGCAAGGGGAGGGAAAAAAGTGTATTGGGGATCATATTTCCAAAATTCAAGCTAAAGATCTTATTTTAATAGGACCTAATATTATTCATAGTTGGTTTGCACCTGAAGCATTAAAACAGGCAAAGCTATCTAAACAAATTGTTATTCAGTTTCCGAATGATTTCCTGGGCACTGATTTTTTTGAACATAGTGCTTTTAATAAAATTAAGAACTTATTGCAAAATTCGTACAGGGGTCTGGCTTTTAATGCTAACGAAGCACATCCTGTGGTGAGCAGAATCAAAAAGATGCTGACACTGAATGATTTTGACCGGACTATAGAACTACTAAAGATACTAAACATACTCGCGGGATGCCGGAAAACAATGTTTTTGTCGAGTATGGGATATTCTAGCCAACTGAACAGGAGTGAATCTGCCAGGCTGAATGCTATATATGGCTATATCCTTGACCATTACAAAATCGGACTGGATTTGAATAGTGTGGCCAGGTTTGCCAATATGACGCCTCAGGCTTTCAGTAGTTATTTTAAGAAACGAACCAGGAGAAACTTCATCTCATTCCTGAATGAAGTAAAAGTAGGATGCGCATGTAAATTATTGTCTGAGAAAAAATTTAGTATTTCTCAAATATGTTTTGAATCAGGATTTTCAAACCTGTCAAATTTTAACAGGCAGTTTAAAAATATCATGTCAATGACACCCACTCAATATGTAAAGGAGTTTGAATAATATTCCTGCATTTTTAACATCCCCATTGGCCTCTGGCCTTTGTTATTTTTATTATTGAATTGTGTCATCTTCTGTCAATTTCAACGGTGAAAAAACATCCACACTACTGTATTTCCAGGTAGCTTAACGAATCAAATGAACTTAACAAGATAATGACAAAAGCTAAATCAACTACTGGAAGTTACTAATACAATGATATAAGGGAGTAATGATACAATGGTTCAATGAGCTAATGGATTAAGGAGGCAATGAGTTAATGATTTAAGGATGCAATGGGTTAATGATGAAATGATTTACGGGTAAATGGTTTATTGTATCATTGACACATTAAAACATTGAATCATTCAGTTTATGACTCCTTCAAAAACTTTTCGACCTCCGAAGCAACTATTAACTCCTCATTGGTTGGGATCACAGCAATCTTGATTTTTGATTCATCAGTAGAGATAAGTCCTTCTTTAATATTGCTTTCATTTTTCTTATCATCCAGTATGATACCAAGATTCTCCATGTCAGATAATATCTCTTTCCTAAGCATTGATCCTTTCTCTCCTGCTCCTGCTGTAAACACTATACAATCGGCTCCGTTAAGGGCTACCAGGTATTCTCCAATATATCTTTTTACATAATAAGCAAATGCTTTGAAGGCAAGCTCAGATCGTTTATCACCTTCTTCCATTTTATTCTCAATATCACGAAAATCACCAGATTCAACTCCCGATATCCCTTTTAAACCACCATTCGACATCAGGATATCTCCTACTTCTTCTGGGGTAAGAGTTTCTTTCTCCATGATATACAACAAGGCAAATGGATCAAGATCTCCAACGCGTTTTGCATTCAATAAACCACTTTGTGGGCTCATTCCCATTGATGTATCAACAGACCAGCCATCTTTTATGGCACACACAGATGCGCTGCCTCCAAGATGACACGATATTACTTTTTTAGCACCATACAATTCATTCGCACGCTGACCAATATAACGATGAGAAGATCCATGGAAACCCAGTTTTCTTATGCCATGCTTTTCGTACCACTCATACGGAATGCCATACAAATAAGCCTCTGCAGGAATATTTTTGTGGAAATGAGTTTCAAACAATCCCACCAATGGCTTTGCTGGTAAAAGTTTTTTAAAAACTGAAATGGCTGTAATATAAACATCAGTGTGAACCGGAGCAAGAAACCGGTATTCTTCCATTGCTCCCAATACCTCATCGTCCAGCTCAACGCAACCTGATATGCCTTTGGCGAGTACTGTTTTGAAACCTACTGCAGAAAGATCCTCTAGTGAATACCTTTCTTTTATAATATCTAGTGTTAATCCAACTGCAAAATAATAGTCAGGTATTGCCAGGGTGGTAAACATCTTTTCAGAATTTGCAAACTGATAGGAGAATATTCCATCATCCGATCCAATCCTCTCAACAGATGCTTCATAGAGTATTGCCATGTTGTTTAAGTCATACATCTTACACTTGTAGGATGTACTACCCGGGTTGGCAATTAATATTTTCATACGTTTACAATTACTAATTACTTAACATTATAATATACTCATTGAGTATACTAGTCTATTATGGTGTCAGGAGTTACCTCCTGACACATGAGTTGTAGGTTTTCTAAGTCAGGAGGTAACTCCTGACTTCACAGGGGCTGGTTTAGTTGAAGACACTCTAAATTAACAACATCCTTGAACGCGGTTCTTAATTCAACGAACAAAAAATATCATGTTATTTATTAATCTTGGCCATTACCTTTTTAACAATATCGCTAATCTCATCTTCACCAACATTCCCAACAGATTTACCAGAAGGTTCTGAACTCGATTGACTTGCATAGCCTGTTCCTATACCCTGAAACTGCTGAGTTTCGATCTCATTCTCTTTATTGAATAAAGGCTTAGTATCACAAGCTGAAACTCTGCCAGGTAAATTAAACTTCTCCCTTAATGTCATCAAGCGATCACGTTCTTCCGATGGCATAATATTCACATTGCCAAGCTGAATGGATTTTGATACTATGCTTGCGGTATGCTCCAGTGTCTCCATTTTATGGTAAGCATTCAGCAGATCGCTACCAAAAGTAAGAGCTCCATGATTTTCCAACAAAATGACATCATTGCTTTGAATATAGGGTTGCATTCGATCAGGGATCTCCATGGTTGATGGTAATCCATAAGGAGCAATGGGTACTGAGCCGATAACAATTATAGCCTCTGGTAGCACACATTTATCTAAAGGAATACCGGCCACAGCAAAGCTTGTGGCAAAAGGTGGGTGAGCATGCACTACTGATTTAACATCCGGACGCTCTTTATACACTTCGAGGTGCATCTTTACTTCACTTGATGGGCGATATTTCGGATTACCCTGTATGACATTCCCTTCCATGTCACATTTGATAATCATATCCTCAGTCATAAAGCCTTTACTTATACCTGTTGGAGTAGTAAGCAATTCATTATCATTAAGTTTTACGGTCATATTGCCATCGTTGGCAGCAACATAGCCTCTTGTCCAGATTCTTTTTCCAATCTCAACAAACAGTTTTTTTAATTCATATTCTCCTACCATGACTATAAGTTCTTTTTATATTAATTCTTTTAATACATCCTCGTGAGGATTTTTTATTATTACAAAGTCGGCCAACATGCCATCAACTTTGATATATTCTACTGCTGGTTTAACAGCCGCTTCGAGGGCAGCCAGTTCACCGGTTATCACCACAAAACCTTTGCCTCCTACTGCCATAGCAGCATGAATACGCATCAGTTTTAATTCAGCTTCCTTGGCGGCAAAATCTGCTGCCATTATAGCTGATACAACTGAAAATGTTTCTATTACCAGGAGAGCTCCAATATGTTTTATATCCTCTGGTTTTTCTATTGTATTAGCGCCAGCCAGGGCCGGGAAAACCTGGGGATCCAGATTAGGAATTACTGTTGTATTGATAATAGCAAAACCTCCAGTCTCTTTGGCAACTTTTATTGCTGTATCCACATCTGCCACCTGACCCTTTATAACAATCAAGTATTTCCCGGAACAAATTGTTTTGGCAATTACTTTTTCAATAATACTGGCTTTCAGCATGGCATCCTGAACAAGATACCCCCTGCTTATGCCTGATAATTCAACTACTCCTAGTGCGTTTCCTGTTAACATCAGCTTGCTTGTATTATTATTTCTTTTTCTAAAATTTTCTTAACCACTCCATCAATAGATGAATGGCCATTAGTAGATACCCTGCCTCCTGCTTTGGCTACCAAGTCATATTTCTTCACACTTTGGCCCTCATTAACTACCGGTTCAGAAGGTGCACCAATATGCTGGTCTAATGGTATTCTTACTTCTTTCGGAGAGAGGTTAAGCTCTTTTAACGGTCCCTCATCTTTAAACATAAACACATCAAGCTTTTGCATAAGCTTTTGAGTTGGGACTTTACGATATTCATTCATAGGATGGGGCTCAACTGTACCTCCATTCCACTTTAACCCCTGCTCTTGTGAAATTAGCTTTTCAATTATTGTTGCACCAGTTGGGTTAATGCCTTCGGGACAAGAGTACATTGTGCATAAATTACACTCACAACAAAATGAATTGCCCGGAAATACCATAGGTTGATCTTCCCTTGTAAACATCCTGTTTCTCATAGCGGTTTCAGGTCTTACCGGGTGCCCTAGCAGGTACCTCGGACAAAGCTCAGTGCAGAAATTACATTGGTCGCATGCTGCTTTGGCAAGCAAATCGGTCTTATGGTCCGTATCGTGCCTGTTATAGGTTGTCACACAGTGATGATCTTTTGGAAGAACTATTAAAGCTCCCGTTCTTTTTGTAACAACCGAGTTTAAATCATCTTCCAGAGATCCCATCATTAATCCGCCTACACGAACAACATAATTCTCTGCAGTAATGGTGAATTTTGATAGAATTTCAGCAAATGTCGTACCCACAGGTACTTTTACCGTAGCAGGATTATCAACAGCACCTGCCACAGATATAAATTTATCAGCAACAGGCTTATTGATTCCAATGTTATAAAGTGATTCAACATTTTGAACAACACAACCTACAGAAATCGGCAACTCACCTGGTTGAACTACTTTTCCGGTTGTCATGTGGATCAGCACGATTTCATCACCTGCCGGGTAAACATCCTCAATCGGGATCACCTGGATATTCCCAGTTACTTTCGATTTCAACAGTTCTATTTCATGCTGATGTTTCTCCTTTATTCCTATTATACCCTGCTTTGCCCCGGTAATTTCCATCACTGTTTTCATCCCCGCTAACACTTCATCCGTATGGTTCAGAATTAGTTCCATATCCTTGTGAAGCAGCGGCTCACATTCCGCAGCATTCATGATGATGGTATCAGGTTTGCTATCAAGCTTAACATGGGTAGGGAACCCGGCACCGCCAGCACCAACCACTCCGTTTTGCTCTATTTCTTGTAGCGACATCAATTTCTGTAATTTATCTTGTCAACAACGGCCATAATTAAAGTTCTGATAGGAGCTCTTTTTAATTTGAAGATGTCTCTGGCTACCCCAGGTGCACCTCCGCAAACGACAATATCCCCAACTCCAGCTCCCACATAATCTACAGCTACCCACTCAGCACCATTGTCAGCGCCATCAGGACCTACGGTCTGTACAACAAACACGGTTCTTTCATTATAAGCTTCGTGCTTCTCCGCGGATACAACTCTCTTTTTAACCCTGGCTAAAAACATCAGACTACCTCTTCAACTAGTTCAACAATACTGGCATTCACAGGCGTAAACCAGTCATTAAAAACCTCTACGGCATCTGTACTGGTAACATATACTACTGTATCTCCTGAATTACCTATTCCCCTTGGGTCGGCAGCTACCAGCGGAAAGTCAACGGGTTCACCATCTGAAGAAACAGGTTGCACGATGCTTAACCTCGAACCTTCCAGTGTCTTCACTTTGCGTGATGCCCATGCAGACCCTATGACTACTCCCAGCTTCATAACTTTTTATCAAGGGTATGAGTGATTTGAATATCGTCCAAAATAGCTATTATAACAGCATCAATTGGCGAATCCTTTGTTGCCTCGGTCATTCGGGCTGAAGATCCGTACGAAAGAAGAACAAAATCTCCTTCTCCCGCCTGTACGGCATCAACCGCCACATGATAGGTTTTCAATTCTTCTTTCAGATGGTTTACCTCTCTGCATAGCAATAGTTTCTTGCCATTCAGTTTAGGATCTTTCTGAGAAGAAACAACTGTACCAGTTACTTTGGCGAAGACCATCTTAAAATATTTTAGTAAAACTTAATAACATCTGTTAGTAAAACTCAAATCCCAAATCTCAAATAAATTCCAATATTCAATTACCAAAAATCAAACCCCTATGTAAATAATAGTTTGGTTATTGTTTTTTGGTTTTTGATGATTATTTGTCATTTGGTTATTGAAATTTGTTGATTGATCTTATTCAAAAACAACATCAATCTCATCTACCGGACGTGGTATGATCAATTGAGATACAACCTCGCCAGCTTTTGAACCAGCTTCTACACCAGCTTCAACTGATGATTTAACAGCTGCAACGTCTCCTTCCAAAACAAATGAGACATATCCGCTGCCTACTTTTCTCCATTCAACGATATCTACATTCGCTGACTTTACAGCTGCATCTGCTGCTACTACGAGCGATGCAAAACCTTTTGTTTCAATAATTCCTAATGCGTTTCTAGTTGCCATTTCTTTATCTTTTTTATCATTTAATTTTTTTTATACAAATCTGAGCGCGTGGCTTGTCATTATTCTACGTTTACGGACGAAGTCCAGAGGTGTAGTAATACCTTCTCCTGTTGGTGTAGCGATAGTATGCGCAAAATAAGCTTCGCCTAAATCGCCACCATTACCACGAAGCGTTCCACCATTAACAACATTTACCGTGCAATCCAGTTGCCTGGAGAATTTTGTTGCCCGATTAATATCATTAGTAAAAACACTTGACGTATGTCTGAATCGGTGTTCTGCATCAATAGAAGCTACTACACCTTCATCAAAATCCTTCACCTTCACTACAGGTACGCAGCAGGTCATCTGCTCTGCTATAACCCATGGATGGTCTTTAGTTGTTTCTCCAATCAGAAGTGGCGTTTCTTCCGGAACATTTAATCCAATCGATTTACCAAGAACCTGGGCATTCTTACCAACATGATCTCTACCAATCACCCAATGCTTGCCTGATTTACTCAGCGCTTTATCCGCCAGGTCATCCATTTGCTTCGTTGAAAGAATAACATTACCATTTTCCTTCATTTTCTGCATGAACTGGTCATATACAGATTCAACAACAAATATTTCCTTTTCAGCAATGCAAAGAATATTGTTATCAAAGCTTGAACTCATGGTAATTTCTTCTGCTGCGAGGTCCAGGTCTGCGGTTTCATCAACAAGTACGGGAGGGTTTCCCGGACCGGCTGCTAACATCTTCTTTGGATAAGTTGCAGCCATATCCACAACCATCGGGCCTCCTGTAACAGAAAGCAACGCAACTTTATCATGCTTGAAAAGTGCTTCAGCTGTTTCAAGTGTGGGTACTCTTACCCCTGTAACCAGGTTATGCGGTGCTCCAGCCTTAACCATATATTGATTCGCAAGCTGAATTGTCTTGGCGCTAATCTCCTTGGTTCCGGGATGTGGGTTAAACGCTATTGCATTACCACCGGCAAGCATAATAATTATATTGTTAAATATTACCGGACCCGGATGTGTACTCGGAGTTATACTTCCTATTACTCCAAATGGAGCATACTCATCAACGGCCATACCATTTTTACCTGACCATGCCTTTGGTTGAAGGTATTCAACGCCCGGGCTGTGTTTTGAAGCATTGATATACTTCTCAATTTTATGGTCAACCCGACCCATGCCGGTTTCCTCAACAGTCATTTTGGCTAATTCTTCCTTATGGTCGATAGCCATCTGCCGAACAGCATCCGTTACATCCCTTTTACATTGGATGCTGAATTCCTTGAACTGAAGGAAAGCTTCATGGGCTGCTTCAACGGCATCATCCATGTCATCAAAGATGCCCCAATCGCCCTTGCTGTTTAAAGCAGGTGCATGGTTTGAATCTGTGGTCTTGGACACAACTTGCCTGACCACATTTTCAACCAGGTCTTTTAATTGAGTATCGTTAAGATCCACATTCATCTTTTAACTACTTAGTTGCTTTTTTGGCAGTTTTTTTCAACGCTTCAAGCGGAAAAACTGGCGATAATTTGTCGGAAGGACGAGGTATAATTACTTCACTTTCTACCTTTCCTATTCTGGATGCTGCCTTAACGCCTGCTTCTATAGCTGCTTTAACGGCTGCCACATCACCACGGATGATAACATTAACTTTACCACCGCCAACATTAAGCGTTTTGCCTAATTTGATCTTAGCAGATTTTACTGCTGCATCTGCTGCCTGGATAGCTGCTGTGTATCCAATGGTTTCTATGATTCCTAATGATTCAGTCATTTTGATCTTTTGTTATTTTTTAACACCAATTAATTCAAAAACTTCTGCATGTGCCGAAGGGATTATATTGGTACTTACCAATTCCCCAACACGGGCAGCTTCTTCAGCTCCGGCTTCAACGGATGACCTTACGGCTCCTACCTCGCCCCTAACTACAATTGTTACGTACGCTCCTCCAATTTCAACCCTTTGTACAAACTCAACATCTGCAGTCTTGAGCATGGCATCAATAGCCTGTATCGCGCCTGAATTTCCGCGCGTTTCAACAAAACCTAATGCGACTCCTTTCATGATTTTTATTTTATGATTTATAATTTATTACTATTTCTCTAATCTTTATTTCTCTGGCTGCACCCGGTGTAATTACCGTATTGGCAGGTACAATCAGTTCTTTTACTGCTGTATCGATATCCCAAAAACTATTCTCAGTTAACACAGGTGTTTTAAATTCACTCATGTCTATCTCAAGCGATTTTGGTTGTAATACTTTTTGACTACTATTTATGCCAGATTCATCTACTGTGATACCATTCTTAGCCAACTCTTTGACTACCTCCTCGGTAACGATTCTAACCAACTCTTCGAATGATATTTTCACTTTAAACTTCCTTTACTTGTTATAAATGTCCTTATTACCTGATGTGACCGAATCCACAATTCCAATAATTGAGCTATCAGTTGCAACATCTTTTGTTTGGTCTGTTTTACGTGCTGAAGATGACAGGCAAATCATTACCACATCACCGTCATTGGCTCCTACTGTATCAACCGCAGCGGTAAAAACATTGCTTGGGCTCAAATCCTTTCTCAGGTAATGAACCGCACGAATCGGGTGACCTGTGAGGTTACCGCATTTCTTTGTTGAAACTACTTTACCTACTACAACTCCTAACTTCATCGTATTCCATTTTTCCTAAAAACTCAACTTTAGTATCAGAACGCACGTTGGCTGCATTTCCATCATCGGTATCCAAATGGATTTGTAAATACCAACCATCGTTTACCCTTACCAGCACATCTTCGAAAACAGTGGTTTTCTCACCAGATATCCTCACCCTGCAATAGTCTCCTGCTTCTACACTAAACCTGGCTGCATCTGTGCTTGACATATGTATATGACGCGATGCTACAATCGCACACTTATCAAGATAAACAGAACCGGCTGGTCCAACAAGAGTTAATGGAGCTGCGTTACTTAGATCGCCAGAATCAGCAACTGGTGCATCAATACCTAAAACCCTTGCATCAGTAAGGGATATTTCAACCTGATCATAATTTCTTAACGGCCCTAAAATCCTAACACCATGGATAGCTCTTTGCTTTGTGCCAACGATAGTCAATGTTTGCTTAGAAGCATATTCCTTTGGTTGGTACAATGCAGACATTTTTTCAATTTCAGCTTCCTGACCAAATAGCTTTTTAAACGTTTCTTCTGTTAAATGAATATGGCGATTTGAGACCCCAAGAGGAATGCAGTTATCTGTAATACTTTCCTGGTTACCATCACCATTATGATGCAAAGTCTTTAAAACTTCTTCCGTAATGATCTCTATTAATGCTTCGTTCATCATATCATCACTCATTTAGTTTCTTACTTATTGTTCGCTACAATCACTTCCACTCCCAAACTCCGTATATTATCGATAACAGCCATTGGTGCTGATTTGTCTGTTATTATTTTGGATACGTTATTAATTTCAGCATAGCTAACTACACCTGATTGACTAAATTTGCTGCCATCTACCATCACAACCACCTCTTTTGCCTTTTTAATCATCATTTTTTTTAGCTCTACATCCTGTAAATGCCTATCCGAAAATCCTTCCTTAACCGAAACTCCCCACGCACCTAAAAATGCTTTTTGAACATGAAGTCCTTCAAAGAAATCAACATTCGTAACTCCGGTAATAGAGTCTGAAGAATGATGCAAGTACCCACCAGAGAGCAAGATGTTGAAATGCTCGTAGCCTAGTAATTCTACAGCCGACCAAATTCCAAATGGAATTACCGTTACAAATCTTAAATCATCTCTGTTACGAAGTGATTGCACCATGGCAAAAGAAGTTGTGCTGGCATCCAGCATTATCGACTCGTTTGAATTAACGAATTCAGCTGCTACTGCACCAATAGCTAATTTTTTATGGAAATTGAGTTTTTTACGATTCTGGTAATCGAATTCCTGCTTGTGGCGGTTCTCTATTAATCTCGCACCTCCATGAAAACGAACAATTTTGCCATTCTCTTCGAGGACATCCAGATCTGTGCGAATTGTTGCTTCAGTAACGTTTAACAAATCACTCAAATCCTTAACCGCCATCGATTCATTCCTGGCAATTAACTCCAGGAGTTGCAGTCTACGTTTGTTAAAGAATCCTTTCAATCTTCCAGATTTTTCCCAAAGTTAATAAATATTTTTATTTATTTGTGTTTTACTTGTGTTTCTTTTCGTTTTAATTATTTATTTAATTTGTATTATTTTCGAATGTTTCTTTTTATGAAATATTGATGTATGGGATTGATATCACGGTGCGCTGCACCTTAGGGCAAATAATTATCATTAAGCTATAAAGATAGCGGGTACTCTGTACCCTTTTAGTTGTTGTCTGATCACATTAGTCTTACCATATACATAATTCATTGAAAACTTAGAATCCTTGTAAGTCAAGCATAAAACAGGTCTTTGGTGCTTTTTTATTTATTATTTGTCCTAGCCCAAGGCCTATGCCATGTGGTATTTTTCAGGTGCAGAGCACCGATTATATTTATAGTAACATAATATATATAGCAGATTAGGTGCAGAGCACCGTAATATTACAATTTAAGTAGTTTTTAGTGGTCTTAGCGGCCACCAGAACGATGTCTGGCAGGCAAGTGACATAAGACCAGGTTTTTAATTGTTTCTTACCCTAAATCAAGCAGTAATGTGGCCCCGAGTGCGCTTCCTAAGGGTGAATCTGTAGGGTAAATATTGTATTCAGGCAAGCTCTCTTCCAACATACTAATAAAGAGTTCATTATCAACAAATCCGCCATCAACATATAAATCTTTAACTCCGGAATCACCAATAACCAGGTTGAGTGAAGCAATCTGTATCCTGGTTAATTCATGAATTAACTGATGATAAGCATGCTCGAAGCCGGTAAATTTTTCATACGATGTTGCTTCAGGCTGAACAAATGAAAATCGCTCAGGCTCAAGATGTTTGTAGTTGAATAGCAACTCTTTCTCATCGGAACTAAGTGGCTTGAACTTCCTGTCGTACACAACAGTTTTGTATATCTGATAATCACATTCAAAAGCAGCAGCAATTTTTCTAATCTGTTCCGACAATTCTTTCCCGAGCAATAACCTTGATGCTTTAATAGAAGTTCCTTCAATGCTCAAAAAATGAAGACAATCTTTTTCCGCTTCTGATTTTGTTAAAGGATTTTGATTGAATGAATTCATACAGACGCTCCAGGTGCCCGTTGAAATAAGGGTGAATGGATTCTTAGCTTCATTTGAGAATGGGATAAAGGCTGAAGAACTATCGTGAACACCTACCCCGACATTCACTGTCTTACCTTTAATCTTTGCCTGGTATTGCTTCGTGGTTGGTACAATGGGTGTTAGAAATCTTACCAGGTCTTCGTCCTTCACCCACTGTGCATAATCCATATTCTTGAAATTCCACATACCTGTATGGCACCCAACATAGGTATAATCAGAAACATACTCACCCGTAAATATCGAGCTAAGGAATTGAGGGAAATACAGGCTTTTGTCCAATTTTTCAAATAGGTGAGGCTTTCGATATTTAAGATAGATTAATTGAAGTCCCACATTAAGGAAACCACTTGATGGACTGCCTGTTGTTACTGCGAAATTTTCTTCACTGCCATGTTTCTTAAAAAACTCCTGCTTTAAGTCCTCGGGAAATGTTTTCAGGTAATTATAAAAAGGCGCTATTACATTGCCTTCTTTATCAAGATGTACCATTGAGGCTCCATAGGTAGAGAAATTAATTCCCGTTACATCATAATCAGGATTGCTGACAATGAACTCAGCACGCTCTTTAATCCAATTGACTAAAATTGGTAAGTCTTCTGACAGGAAGCCATCCTCATCTGGAATCTCTTCAAACCGTTGATATTCACGATAAACTTCCTTGTTATCCTTATCAAAAAGAAAAAGTTTCTTATTTGTTTTACCAATATCGAATATCAAAGTAACCTTTGTTGCCATCTTATAGTCCGGTTGATATCGTTTTTTCTCCTCTTTCTTTAATTAATCCTTCTCTCACCTTTAGCTGACGGTATGTGCTTAGTGGGTAAAGCGCTCCTCCCTGTATCCTTCTTAGCTCGGCCAGTATTGGACGAACATCTGTTCTGAAGGCATCCTGCAATACCTCCTGGCCAAGTGTAACATCATTACCCTGCTGAGCATCGCTCAATGTTTTCCTGTCAATGATCAATGCCTGAGTATAGGCCAGCAATATCGCTTCAACAGACTGTAATAAATCTTCGAGAGGGTCCTTAAGATTATGGCTTGCATCTATCATCCATGATAGTTCAGGATTATTGGTATTCTGCATACCATCCACTAGCTCATTAAAAATCAGGAATAGCTGATAAGGTTTAAGCGATCCAACAGTAAGATCATCATCAGCATATTTGCTGTCGTTGAAATGGAACCCTCCCAGCTTGTTGCGCATCATTAGGATTGCTACAATCTGCTCAATGTTTGTATTGGGCAAATGATGACCCAGGTCCACCAGGCTCAATGCCTTCTTACCTAACTGGTCGGCCAGCATATGCGATGTGCCCCAATCCGGGATAGACATCGAATAGAAGTTGGGCTCGAAGGGCTTGTACTCAACCAGTACTTTCCAATGCTCAGGAAGATGATCATAAATTTCTTTCAGTGAAGCAAGCGTATTCTCAAATGCATGTCTGAAATTACCCTGCCCCGGAAAGGTTGTTCCATCGGCAAGCCAAACAGTCAAGGACTCTGATCCAAGAGCTTTACCATAATCGATTACCTCTTTATTATGTGCTACTGCCTGATCGCGTACATCCTTACTTACATGTGATAATGACCCGAACTTATAGGATTGCTCTGCACCTTCCTGATCCTGGAAAGTGTTGGAGTTAACTGCATCAAATTTCAGGTTGAATGACTCTGCTAATTCTCGTGTATGGGACGCATCTTTAGGGATAGCCCAGGGAATATGTAAACTGATTGCACCGCTTGATGTAGTAAGTGCATGTAAAAGACCTACATCCTCGATTTTTCCATCCAGTGTACCGGGCTCACCACCACCAGGGAAACGACCGAAGCGGGTTCCGCCTGTACCTAAGGCCCAGCTTGGAACAGCTACCTGAAATTCTCTGAGTTTATTCAAGATGCCTTCGACGTCTAAACCCTTGTTTGTTAATTTGTCTGACAACCTTTTGAAATCATCATTATGATCCTGAATATCAGTTTGATTGATTTCTTGAATTCTGTTTTTTTCGATAATCATGCTATTCCATTAATCTTTAAAAATATATTTAGGAGTAATTTCATGCTAAAAATAGAAAGTATCTGTTTCTATTTATTAACTGAGCTGTTAATAAATTTTCTAAATCTCTCCAATTTTTCAAAAAATCAGATAACTGTTTAATGGAGACAATTTTGTGCAGAAGACTTTCTGAATCAGACATCGAGTTTATAGACAGGCTCTAACTAGCTTAACAACTAATAGAAGAACTAAAACTTATAGCCTTTGTAGTGATAAACTCTTGATTATTTAATGCTATTCAACTCAATTGCCCCCATATCAGGTAAATCAATAATTTCATTACCTAAAATATCTTTTTCAACTTTCAGGCCTATTTTAAGCCCAATGGTATCATCAGGTATCAATTGAATCGGTATTCCCTTATTCTTAATCAATTCTGAGTTAGAAGGAATATAACCCTTAATATCAGTATCTCCAGGATTGCTGAATTCAGGATTTCCAAATAACGGTGCAATATCCTGTATGGGAATTTGTTCTGACCAGCTTGCCTGAGAATAGAATAAGTTATTTTCGAAAATCACATTCCTGCTATCAAAGTGTCCTTCTTTTTCAGGTCTATATTGATCTCCCTTTACATATTCACTACTACCCATAACATAAAAGATATTATTTGAGATAAGTACGCCTGAAGCTTCTTTAGCAATGGCAATTTTTGACACAATATCTTCATTTACAAAAATGGTGTTATTATAGAAATAGCTATTATACGGACCGTTTCTTTTATTACCCTTACCCACATATCCGCTTAGCCAGAATGTCTTCCCCTCCTGAAATGCGCCATCTACTCCTTTTATTCTAAATCCGTCATTCACGCTAATGTTATACCGATAAGAACAATTATAATTATTGCCTAAAATTTCACAAAAACCACCGGCATTATTAGCACTAAAATTATATTGTAAAACTACGTTTGAGCAATTAAAATCTATATGTGCCCCTGCAGAATCGCCCGGGCCATTGGCATTGGTAAAACGGTTATGCTCTATCAACACATCATTCGATCCCCAGGTCCATAAGCCACTGCCTCTACCCCACTTTCTGGTGTCAGAATTATCCCCGGATCTGTTGATCGTATTATGATGAATATGCATGTCTCCTACCCGTCCAAACATCATACCCGGGCCACCTGTTGCTATTAGCTCATTGTTTGCAATCTCAATGTTACGTATTCCACTTTCGTGTTTGCCGAGAATCTTTATTCCTGTATGCGCAACATTTTCAATCCTTGTGTTGGCAATCCGTATATCTGACATTTCTGCTTTTTCATGTCCATTTACTACATAAATTCCCCAACCATAATTTTGTGTACCATTCGATGTTCTTACTTCTTTTGCCCCTCTCTTAAAGCCTGGTACCTGGTAAAATATGTCATGAATATAGAGGTTATTAATGTAGATATGTTCAAGCGCTGTGGGTTCTGTGTTTTTAACCATTAATCCACATCTTTTTTGCCTCGTCTCTTCTACAATGTAAGATCGATCAGATTTAGCATCAGCAATAATTTCGATATTAGAAATTTCGATAAAGGATGAGTTTTCTATCAGTATTCCTTGCAGGCTTCCTTTAGCATTAATTACAGGACGAATTTCATCTGAAATCAGATTGTCAGGATAGGAGGTTATAATAACAGGATCTGATTTGGTGCCATGTATATTTATTAATGATAAGCCACCTTCAAAAACGCTATTACTTGCCAGTAAAAGACTGTCTCCGGGTTTCAGGGATAGGAGGTTCGCTTTCCCCAGGGTTTTAAAAGCATCTGTGGGTGATAACCCTGAGTTACTATCATTTCCACTTTTGGCGCTTACATAATATGTTGTAGTATGTATCTCTCTACTACCACAGTAAGTCGAGAACAAAAGGACCAGTAATACAGCTAATGATCTAATCATTTTATTATTTCTTTGGTTTCCAGGGCGGAGCAACAGGATGTTTCATTTTAACATCAGGCTCTCTAAATACCCAGGTTTCAAACTTTTTCAATCGTTCTTCCCATTCTTCAAGTGATCTGGTTGGATAATCTGCCGGCCAACCACCATTTCTAAATTCATCGGTTATAGCAGTATCGTTAACCATTTTCCTGAGGCCTGATGTAGGGCACATACATGTCTGATACTTCCGACTCATACAAACCTACATGTGCTGCAGTGTTCCTGTCTGAATAATTCTCAAATGGGCCTCTTCCATAATATCTTAATTTCTGGTAGTCGCTATCCAATACCATTGTAATTCCGTAGCGAGGCATATAATTCAATTTATCTGGTGCTTCCGGCAGGAACTTAGCATTTACTTCTAATCTGCCATCTTTTAATATAGTATAGACAATCCTGTTTTTAGCATTTAAATTCGGATGGTCATAAAGATAAGTGAGCTGCCAATTTCTATTTTCATCTTTCACTACATC
The DNA here is from genome assembly GCA_039714715.1 of Bacteroidota bacterium. Lineage (GTDB taxonomy): Bacteria > Bacteroidota > Bacteroidia > Cytophagales > Cyclobacteriaceae > S012-113. The sequence goes on along the minus strand of JBDLIU010000003.1, from coordinate 25,240 downwards.
TATTGAGATCAGGGTGTAGTTTGTGTTGGCCTTTTTTCTACTTAAAAATAGAATTGTTATTATATCTTTATACATTATATCTTAACTTGTGAAACAATAATACATTTCTATACTTCACTTTCGGGATATTAATAATTCATTCTCAGGGATAGTTCGTTCAATAGATTGAAGAATATTCTAAACACTCAAAAGAAATTTACATGTTTTTTATCAAAGAGATATCATCAAAATAAATTACCGGACCATCATTCCATAAGATCAATTTTATCTCTGTCGTTCCTTCCGGGATTGTAACTTCGAAAATTGATTCTTCCCATACACTAGTTGTAGGTAATGGATCAGAGAGAAAGAACCTTGTATCTGTTGCATTATCCTTTATTGCGACCTTCATTTGTATTGCTCCATCTTGCCATTTGGAAAACAATTTTAAAGTGTAAGTCATACCAGGTTCAACGGTTATTATCTGAATTAACGCCGAACTATTGTTTCGCAGTTTCCCCGAATAATAGCCTGTATTTGGTTCCGTATCATCCAACCAGGCTGCATCGGCTTTATATCCATCCCACCCATTGGGAAAATACTTCCATATGTCCCAACTTGTATCATGCTCGTAGGAACCACCTTCAAAGTGGCCGTTTGTAATCAATTCATTTTCATCCAAAACAGGTATATAGTCAGTATCTGTACCCGGACCAATTTCGAGGTTAGGATTATGCTGTGCATAATACTGACCTAATGCAGTAATGTTACCATCTGTATCAAACAATCTTGAACTGGCTAAAGGTGGTCTGCTAGAATCACTATCATCAAACCAGCAATATCTATATACCCAATCTGTCGTATCCAGGGCCGTTAATACTTCTTGCATAAACGAAAGAACTTCTTCTTCAGAATGTCTGTTTTCTTCATCTGTGGTTGCTGTCCAGTCTGCAACTGCAAATTCAGTAATCCAAATAGGCTTGTTAAATGCTTCGTAAGTTAAAGTAAGTCTTTCCATAAATTTGGTTGAATTCGGATTAGGATAATAATGAAACCCAACAAAATCAACTCGGTAATTTAACTCTTCCGCCCTTTCCATAAACTCAATTAACCAGGGATTATCGAATCCTGGCTGACCTACAGAGGGGGATACTAATGGCAGTCCAATTTGTTCCAGTTTTGGCCATAAGGTAATAGCTTCATCTACCGTAACATTAGAGGCTCTTTCATGATCAGGTTCATTAAAGGCCAATATATAGTTGATTTTACCTTCATTTTTAAGCTCGATCAGTCTGGCAATATTTTCATCGGTCACATTTCCACTCCCCCAAAACATTGGTACATATTCCATACCGGTAGGTATTTCTTCTCTTGGTTCATTTCCCCAATGATAAAACCAATGTGAGGCAAGTTCACTGGTCTTATGAGACCATTTTGGCGCTCTATACGAATACGCTGTTCCTCTTTTATTGAGAAGTTCTTTCTCAGGCTCGATTATTTCATTATTTTTTTTACACCCTATTATGACAAGAGATGTCATTAGAACGTACAATATTTTTTTCATTTTACTAATATTCAATATTTTCCAAACTATTACCAGTCTAATATTCGTCTACATTCATAAACCGTTCGGGATTCTTTTTGTTATATTCTTTGTCTTGTCCTAATCCTAAAAATACAGGATCAATATTTTGGTTTTGCCATAAATCATGCAGCTTTTTCAGTTCATTATAAACTACTGAATCTTTAATTTGTGTCTTTTCCCCAATATCTACTGAAAGGTTATATAGTTCATCATTTTTACCATTTGCATTAACTAATTTCATGTTACTGCCTCTTATTGCATATCTTTTTTGATCATACTTTCTCCAGTAAAGATATTCATGAGGTGTTCCTTTGTCTTGGCCAGTAATAAATGGAATCAGGTTAACACCATCCAACTCATTCGTAGATGTTAGACCAGCTTGAGCAATGGCCGTTGCAAACATATCAAGGGAAATGATGGGCTTATCATATGTACTACCTCCAGGAATAGTACCAGGCCATTGTACGGCAAAAGGCACTCTTATGCCTCCTTCATACATGGACCCTTTTCCATCTCTTAGCGGTGTATTATCGGATCCATTCTTATGGGTAGGGCCTCCATTATCTGACAAGAAAAACACAATGGTATTTTCACTTATCTCAAGTTCATTGAGCTTGTCAAGTAACAACCCAACACCATCATCAACCGAACTAACCATTGCTGCATAAGTCTTTCTTTTTTTATTTTCAATATCAGGAAATCTGTCCAGATATTTTTGAGTGGCCTGAAGTGGTGCATGTGGTGCATTATAGGCTAAATAAAGAAAAAAAGGATTCTCAGCATTTCTTTCAACAAAATCAACAGCTTCTCTTGATAATGCATCGGTAAGATATTCTTGCTCCTCAACCCTTGTATTGTTTTTAAGTAATTTAGTGTTATAAGCTTCAAACTGGCTTTTTACCTCCGATACATCATTCAATGTCCAATCATCCGGGAAATACTTATGCCCACCCGTAAGAAATCCAAAAAACTCATCAAATCCTCTTGCTAATGGTCGTAGTGACTCGTGTGCCCCAAGGTGCCATTTTCCAATGGCCATGCTACGATAGCCTCCTTTACTTAATGCTTCTGCCAGTGTTTCTTCACTTAACGGTAAACCCATTAGTGAATCTTTTGGTGCAAATAAAGGATTTCTACTAAAGCCAAACCGATCCTGGTTTCGACCAGTTATAAGCCCTGCACGACTTGGTCCGCAAACAGCGTAAGTAACATATCCGCTAGAAAAGACAACACCATTCTCGGCTATATTGTCAATATTTGGAGTTGGAATATCGGTACAGCCATTGAAGCCAACATCTTTGTAACCCTGGTCATCAGTTAATATTATGATAATGTTTGGTTTATCCTGAGCTACTTTCTCATTAGTGCTTTTAGTGCATCCTAAACCGAGAAACGTCAAAGAAAGCACAATTACTACTGCATTTTTCATAAGTCTATTTCTTCACAATTTTAATAATATGCTGTTTATTATCATTTGTATATATATGTACCAGGTAAACACCTCTTGAAAGATTTGAAACATCATATATTCCATTCCCAGTATGACTAAAACTCACCAGTTGACCACCAGTGTTTGTGATTTTAAGTTTATTAATATTTGAGAATTCCGTGTCAATCGTAAATCGATTTCTAACTGGATTAGGATAAGATAATAAAGATGCATTTACTTCATCAACCGAAGCCAGTGGATCGAATTTAAGAATTGTAATATCAGAAGAAAGGCTTGTGCCTAATTCTATTCCACTTGAGGTAGCTGTTAAAGTAATGGTACCTACTTCATCTTCAGTGTTAGTGTTATCTGCATTTGCTGTAAGTGATATCACTCCCTGGATACTATTTGGCTCTATAATTATCTCATCATCCGATACGGTAAAATATGTATCTGATATTCCAGAAACCTGATAACAAACAAATTGCCTGATCGAACTTTCCTTACTTAGCTGTGCAATAATCTCAACGTTATCTCCTGCTTCAAGGATGGTCTGGCTTAAAACAAGATCTGCTTTTGGTTTTAATATATCTATTGATATTTTATCTATAAAAGGCCCTGTTTCGTTACCTACAACCAGGTTTATTGAGTTTAATCCGGCATTCAGATTTACATCCAAAGACATGCGAGATGGTGCACCTTGATAACACCAATTTGCTGAGAGAAAACTAACGGTATCTACTGGCTGTTCATTTACGAATAGTTCAACCTCTGATTCTCCCACCATAAAATAGTCGATATTGAGCAGATAGTTACCTGATTCTTCCACCTCAATATCATTGAAGAGAATAGAATTGCCAGAGTTGTTTTGCAATTTAACGAATGAGCCACCTGAAGCATAATCACATCCTGAACCTACTTCAACTGTACCTGATAATACTCCATTTTCTGCTTCGTGGTTATATATATTAGCAGATATGATATATGAAGATAGTTCCTGCCTCATTTCCTCCAGCACAGATTGGTAGTCAGGATTATCTTTAACATTATTCCACTCATACGCATCTACATCATGATCATATAATTCTTCAGAGGCATCACCATATTTAATATATCTATATTGTTTAGACCTAAGTGAGTAATTCTGTAGACCATGATCGTTAGTAACAGGATTATTAACAACAGATAATGCACTCTTAGGACCTTCCCATACTCCTAATGGATCATCTAAGAATGGTACAAGGCTGGTTCCATCCAATTCAGCTCCCTCACAGTTCTTTCTGGTGGAGCCTTCCAGGTTACATAACTCCTGGATTGTAGGATATACATCCACCAAACTTACAGGAGTATCAACCTCCGCACCTTTGTGTTGAAGGTCGGGAGTTCGAATAATTAATGGCACTCTAGTGCTTTCTTCCCATAATGAATTCTTAAATAAATACTCCTTTTGACCCATATGATAGCCATGATCGCTAAATAGAATTACAATTGTATTGTCTTTAAATCGGCTTTGATCTAACGCATCCAAAATCCTTCCCACCTGATCATCTGCAAACGTTACACATGCCAAATATGCCTGCATATACTTTTTTATTCCATATTCAATATCTTCATACGAGGCCTCCAAAGCATCATAATGCGTGATGCCTTTAGTAGAAGGTAGATTGTCATTGTAATATGTATCCTGAATGTCGTTCAGAAGAATCTCCGGAAGCACCATAGATTCAATTGGATACATATCGAAATATTTTTGAGGAACAACATGAACTGTATGGGGGTTTAATATCCCCGTTGCTAGAAAGAATGGCTGATCGGACGAGCTCGCTTCAAGCTCATTTATTTTATTTTCAAACCATTCTGCAGTTTTTTCATCATTGAGTAAATCCCTGTCTTCCGGAGAATTATACTTAAATGGGTTACTGTTTTTATCCACCCATCCTGTATAACCATTTACTGTAGGCACATCAGATAATGAAGCAAATGTTCCATCCAAAAGACCTATAGCACCAAATGCTTCTGGTACAGATGGATGTGCTACACGATCCTGTCCATTATAAGCAAAGGGGCCTTGATCAGATCCAACTCCTACCTCATCCCATAGAGAGTTAACTGCATGATGCATGAGTTTACCAGCTTTGCCAGTAAAATAACCATTATCAGACATGTACTCCATTATCGTTTTGGAATTCTTTAGCACATCATTTTCATACCATTTTGCAAAACCATAATTACCTGATGTTGAAGGCAGAATACCCGTAAGGAAACTTGATCTTGATGGTGCACAAACCGGTGCATTGCTGTGAGCATTGCTAAATAGAACACCTTCACCGGCTAGCCGATCAATATTGGGCGTAATAGCCTGTGGATGACCTCCCATAACGCCTACATAATCATTAAGATCATCCAGTACTATCAGGACAACATTGGGGTTGTTTTGTGCTTTTGAAGTACAGCTTGATAAGCCAATTAATACAAGAAATAAAGATTTGTAAAAATAGAATCTATTAACTTTCATTGGTCAGATTTAACTTTTTTTAGTATCCGTTCGTATTATTCTTTCACTATTTTGATAATACGTTCTTTTTTATCTTCAGTAGTTAACTCAACAATATAAATGCCTCCTGGTAAATTTGAAATATCTACAACATTATCTCCGATATACTTGAAATTCACTGTATGACCATTAAGATTTCTGATCTTCAATTTAATAATCTTTTCAGTGTCAGTATCAATTGTAAACCGGTCATTAACAGGATTAGGGTAAGAATTCAGCATTGAGATATTATCTTGGGAGTTAACAGATGTAACAAATTTAAGTATCGTTACCTCTTCAGAAAGTACAGTGCCCAACCTAAGCCCATCTGAAGCCCCTGTTAAAGAAATAACACCCACCTCATCTTCCTCATTTTGATTGTCAATATTGGGAGTTAATGTTACAGCACCAAAACTGTTGTTTTTCTCTATTGTGATCATATTTGAAGACAAAGTATATAAATCATTTGGTATACCTGAAACCTGAAATCCTACCATTTGTTCAGTTAGCGTTTCTTTATCTAATTGTGCAATAATTTCAATGTCGCCTCCTGCTTCTACTACAGCCTGACTTAGTTCTAAGTTAACTTTTGGTTTAGCTACATTTAAGGATATTTTATCAATAAAAGGAGCTGGCTTATCGACTACAGTAAAACTGATACTATTTAATCCGGTATTTAGTTCCACATATAATGACATCCGAGATGCTGGTCCCTCATAGCACCAGTTAGCTGATGGGAATGAATATTCACCAATTGATTTGTCATTAACCTTGATTTCAACCGCAGAACTACCAACCATATGATAATCAATATTTAATTTATAATCACCAGCTGTTTCTATTTCAATAACATTAAAGGTAAGCGAATTGCCGGTATCATTCTGAAGTTTTACGAAAGCACCTTCAGAAGCGTATGAACAACCAGTTGCAATTTCTGCAGTACCTGTCAAAACTCCATTTTCTGCTTCATACACAGAAACAACCTTTTCAGGGTAATATATATCCATTAAATATGGACAATCTTCTGCCTGGCTAACACCCTTCCCACATAGGTTAATAGAGGTATAATCTCCAATCCAATATGGTAAAACCATATCTTTTTCCCAATCATTGAATCGCTGCGAAAAGTCATTGATAATTGTTCTATTATCTGACATTATATTGGTGGTTTCACCAATATCATTTGATAAGTCATAAAGCAGTGTATCATTATCAAAATCACCGGCTTTATTGTAAAGAACGATCATCTTTTTGTCAGCACGCTTAACTACCCCGTAACCCCATATTCTTCGCCAAAAGAGATATTCATGAGGTGTATTATCCGGATTAGTTAAAAATGGCACTAAATCTACACCATCTATTACTTTATCAGCTGGAATTTCACCGCCAGCAGCAAGAAGTACCGTTGGCAATATATCCAGAGATATGACTTGTTTATCGTAAACAGTATTAGGCGTTATATGTTCCGGCCAGACAAAAGCCATTGGCACTCTTAATCCCCCCTCATAAGCAGAACTCTTATAACCTCTAAACGGAGCATTGCTATGTCTGCCACTTTTATCAGGGCCGCCATTATCGTTAATAAACATGATTAATGTATTATCGAAAACACCCTTTGCTTTTAATGAATCTACCAACTTTCCAATATTGTAGTCCAGACTATAAGTCATAGCGGCCAGTGTTTTCTTTTCTTCAGTACAAACACAATCTGCAAATACATCTATATCTTCCTGCTCTGCTTCATATGGGCCATGGACTGCTGTATAAGACAAGTACGTAAAGAATGGTTTATTGGCATCAACCTGACTCTGCATCCATGCAATAGCATCATCTGTAAGCACATCTGTCATATAGCCGGATACAAGGTCATCGTAATCCCAGTTACGCATAAGTTTTTTCCCGCTTGATAAGCCATCTGTATGAAAATATGGCCTGGAACCATCCAGTAATCCATAGAAATAATCAAAACCTCTATTTAACGGATGAAATTTATCATCATCGCCTAAATGCCATTTACCAATAGCAGACGTTGAATATCCTAAAGGTTTGAGCCGATCGGCAATTGTAAGTTCGTTTACATCCAATCCATCATCGTCTGCCTGCATGTCGGGTGCCGAAAAATAGTTTACAATGTTAAAATCAAAACCATACCTGTTTTGGTAACGACCAGTTAATATCCCTGCCCTGGATGGTGCACAAACACTTGCTGTAACATAGGATTCCGAAAACTGAACCCCCTGGGACAACAAGTTGTCAATTTGTGGTGTTTGAATTACATCAGATTGGTTAAACCCCCAATCTGCATACCCGGCATCATCTGTAACTATCACGATAATATTTGGCTGTGTTTGCGCAAATACTGTATTTATTCCTAATAAGAAAAATACTATACTAAATAACCTTCTAATAATAGATCGCATTTTTTAATTTACTCTTTGATAATCTTACTTAAGAAAACTGCTTTGTTGGTAGTAACAATTCTTACAATATATAAGCCAGGGCTAATGCCTAAAACATCCAGCATACCATTTTCTGACTTACTCATTTTCACAACATGGCCGTTATTATCCAATATTTCAATTGACTCCACAATTGATTCATCAAGCTCAACTTTCAGATAGTGTGTTACTGGATTAGGATAAACACTTATCTTTTCTAAATTATCGGTCAGTGCCGTTATATAATCTGATTTTAAAATTATAATGTCAGATGAAAGTGTAGTTCCTAAATCAAGTCCCTCTGTAGCAGTAGTAAGTGTAATTGTTCCTGGTACATCTGCTGCATTTTTATTGTCTGCATTGGCTGTCATTACAACAATCCCTTGTTTTTTATCAAATGGTACTACAATCTCACTGGCCGATAAAGTGTATAAATCATTAGATATGCCCGTAATTTCAAAATTTACTGTTTGCTCAGATATGGGTTCTCTATCCAGTTGTGCAATAATTTCAGTCGAATCACCTGACGATAACCCGGTCTTACTCAAAATAAGATTTACAATTGCTTTTGTTAACGGTAAAGGAGCTCCATTAAATGCTCCTATATGGGCACCGGTACTCAAATCCACCGGATTTCCAAAGAAATCCTTAGTTGCATTGGCCGTAACATCTTTAAAGATTCCTATGCCAGCCTGGGGGAATGGTGGTTCAACAAAAGATTTTGCTGTATTCAATGCAGGACTACCCTCTTCCAATTTGTAGCCATCACCACTATCTAGTGAACCTGGTTGATTATAACGAGGATTAGCAAAAAGTGCAGCCTGGTCTAAGTCAGTAAATTTACTTTTTATACTACCAAAGAAGATATTATTATCAACAGAGAAGGAACCATTTATTTCTGATAGTGTACATGAATTGCCGATAAACGCATCGTCAGATGTTTGAAAGATGTTATTATAAATATAGGTGTTTGCCCCAGAGAGCTTAATGTCAGGGGTTAGATTACCACCCACATACACAGAATTATTATATATATAGTTTTCATCAGATGGAGTACCTGAACTTGAGTAAGTAGATAGCCATAAGGTATTACAGGCATTATCTCTTAAACCATCGTTCACACTTATATTAAATCTATAGGTTGAATACTTATTATCACCCAATATCTCAACAAATCCTCCTTCACTGTCTTCACTATAATTATACTGCATCAGTATATATTCATTACCCCAATCAATATGTTGGCCATAAGAATCCTTAGGCCCGCGCACATGAAGCGAAATGTTGTACTGAGAAACTACATTTCTACAAGACCAGAACCATGCTCCACTACCTCTTCCTATAAGTCGGGGTTCGCTTTGATCTGAATGGCCTGTATATTCAAATATATTATTCTCTATCAGACAGTTATAGGTCTTGCTAGGTATAATTCCAGATCCTCCTGTTTCGAAAAAATGATTATTTCTGAACACAAAGTCAATGTTTCGGTTAACCATTTCATCTCCAACTCCGGTATCACCACCAGCGTGCTGACCAGCGAATCCATATTTAGCTGTATGAGTTACATAACATCCCTGCATTAATAGATCTTTCACATACTTTTCCTTACCAATTTCATTATTCCTTTCACTTCTTACCAATACACCTCCAACACTTATACTATTAAAATCACCATCAGGCAGCATAACAGGATAGATTTCTTCTATGTTAAGGTCAATAAGCCTGAAATACTCCATTACCTCATCTCCTGAGTTATGGATATAAATACCATGACTTACATAATCATCAGAACCAGGTCTACTCAGATTTCGATCATTTGTAATTTTCAAATTACGTAGCTCTATAAACTGTTGATTTTCTACTAAAATGGCTGTTTCATAAGACCCCCCATCGCAATTAGCACCATCAATTACAGGTTTATCTCCAGGTCCATAGCCGCTATAAACTATCGGAGAGTCTGGCTCACCGGAACTAGTAACAACTAACTGACCATCAAAAGTATCGCCACTTCTAAAGAATATTGAATCGCCAGGGATAAATGAAGAATTACTTACCTTTTGAATGGTTTTCCATGGTGTAGATTCACTTGTGCCATTATTAGCATCATCACCATCTGCGCTTATATAAAACTTTGCTGATTGATCAACAACTTCTATCGCAGGCCCATCGGTAATAAATACCAAACCAGAACTGATGTTTTTTATAAGAATTGCACCTGTTCCAGCTATTGTACCAGTAAATACCGTGCTTGCTGTATTTTCACCTTCATTAATGATGATAACACCTGGATTTAAGCTATAATTTCCTGCAATTCCACCAGTAATTTCCAACTCAAATGATTGTTCTGTTAAAACCGGGTTATTAAGAGACACAAGTATCTCCAGGGGTGCATTAATGAATGCTCTAATTGATGTTATACTGAAGCTTGCAGCAGAAGGAATATGTTTCTCAATTGATATCCAATCAAATAATGGGGTATAGGTTGTTCCTTCAGGAGAGAGACTAATTGTATTAATTCCTGATTCAAGTTCAACCAATACGTTATATTCCGAAGGTGCTCCCTGATAACACCAATTTGCTGGAGTCACTGTTTCGATAGATTCTTGTCCATTTACCGTAAGTTTGAAAGGCTGGGCCGTAGCATCAAAATAATAGATTTTTAACCTATAAGTACCTGCTTCCTGAATATCAATATCATCAAAGCTAATTGTGTTTGTAATATCAGATAATAACTTCACAAACAAACCGGCAGAGGCATTGTCACATCCTGTTTTAATCTCATATGAATCACCTGAAAGTGTAGCATCTTCTGCTTCTTTTGTATAAACATTTGTATCAACTTCCGGAACGACCCTGATTTCTTTACTTCCAGATATACCTGAAGCATCACTTGCGGTTGCATAAACTGTTACAGTTCCTTCAGTTACTCCGTATAGCAGTCCTGTTTCCGATATTACTGCATTACCTGTACCCTCTGTAACACTCCAAGTAACCGTATTATCACTCGCATCAGTTGGAAGCACTTCAGCAAATAACTGTAATGTATTACTTATACTCACTGAATCACTATTGTTTTGTGATGTAACTGATATGCTTGTTACAGGTACAACATTCTCCATAATTGTTAATTCATAGCTGCCTGTTACTCCCGAACCATCATTTGCCGTTGCCACTACAGTAACTGTTCCCAAGGTAACCGCAGTAAATAAACCGGCAGCATCGATGATCCCTGAACCATTACCATCGGTAACACTCCAGGTTACTGATGGATCAGTTGCATCTACTGGTAGAACTTCTGCTAACATCTGCAAAGTTCCATCTACTACTACTGATGTTGCTCCACCTTCTCCTGTCACATTAATATCAGAAACCTGAACAACAGGTACAGAGTAAACGTCAACCTTATCTATAAACGGAGCCTTTTGATTCCAAACACTTGACAACTTCAGCACATTACCCCCAGCTAACAAATCTATATTGATTGTATTTGTGGTAACTGTTGGACACCAACCTCCGCTAGTTGGGAAATCCTCAGTACTAGTATTGGTTCCATTTACCCAAACTTTGAGTTTACTGTCTGCATTTTGGTAATATGAAAATTCTAATTGATAAGTTCCTGCTTCTGCCACATTGACGGAATTCCATTGAACATATATACCTCCATTTGTATTGGCATCCAGTTGTACTGCCTCACCTCCTGAGGCACTGGCACAAGTCTTTACTACAACTGCCGTACCTGATTCATCTGCAGATTCGGCCTCACCAGTAAACACAAGTGTTTGGGAAAGTGCATTATTTCCAGCCAACAGAAATATAACAAGTATCAGAATGCTATTAAAATCTTTCATGTCCATTATTCTTGATTATATTTTATCTTAATTCAAAAATATAATTAACCCAATTCATTCAGGGGGATATATCAAGCAATACATGCTGCATATTAGTCAATGGAGCATATTAATACTACTCTCACCTTAAAAAGCAAAGTCCCGGTAATTTAATAATTCCGGGACTTGCCAACTAGTATTAATATATAATCCGATCTAATTAACGGGGATTCTGAGTTAAATTAGGATTTAATTCCAGATCCAAAGCCGGTAATGGGTGATAATACAAATTCTTGTTCGATGGATCACCAACTAATAGCATTTCACTTGGATCCCTGTCTGCAAGCGCTTCTGCCAGTGTTTCTGTCCTTGTTAAATCAAACCATCTTTTCATCTCTCCTACAAACTCCCAGCCTCGTTCATCTATTACATGCTGCCTCGTAAAAGAAGGAAGATCATCTACATCTGGTTGAGTAATATCAACAACACCCTTTGCCCTTCTTCTAACCATATTTAAATATTCCAGGGCCAGGCCAGCATCTCCTCCGCCGCCCATAATTTGCGCCTCGGAATAGATTAACATAAGCTCTGTTATCCTGAACATAGGGAAGTCATTCTCAGCAGCACTAGTTGCTCCTATTTGAGTTTCGTATGGGGCATATTTATCCACTGTGCCACTAAAAAACTTGCTCAAAGCAGGATGTTTCCATGTAAAACTCTGCCATGGAATGATTGTTCCATCTTCTGAAATTAATTGACTAAGGAATGTATACTCTTTTCGAGCACCTTCCGGGAACTTATTATAATATGCTTTTTCAATGAATAAGTCATCAAAGCCTCCCAGATTTGCAGGTTTTGTTGTCTGAGATGCAAAAGGTGAAGTTAAGTTCCCTCCAGGACAAGTATTATCACCACATTGTGTTATTTGCCAGATAAATTCTGTATTAGTCAATTCATATTCAATGTCAAATACTCCTGAAAAATCATTTTCAAATGCAAATGGTCCGTTTTGAATTACATCCTGGGCATCTGTTAAAGCTAATGCAAATTTGTCTGCTTCATGCAGTGGCCAGCTAGCCATGGTAAGATATACCTTTGACCTTAGAGATAAAGCTGCCCATTTATTTATCCTTGCTCTTTCCAACTGGGTTTCTGGTAAATTGCTTATTGCAAATTCCAAATCACTCAATATAAGATCATAGACATCTCTTACCGGAGATCGACTTACTGTTGTGTTAGCAGGTGAGTATTCAGGGGTGACCACAATTGGCAAATCACCATAAAGCCTAACCAATCTAAAATATGCCCAGGCTCTTAAGAAATAGGCCTCAGCAGCTTTCGGATTCACCTCATTTTCTTCAAATCCTTTCTCAAGAAGATCGCGCTGTCCCTTAATTGCGAAATTTGCCTGCAAAATTACATCATAAGGCATATCCCAACCTGCAAATGAAATCGCTGTGTGAGACGATGTGATATCAAGTAAATCCCCCACTTTGAAATCACCTTTATTGCTACCCGGTTGCGAGGTAAAATCATCTGCACCCATAAAAACAGTCCTGCACCTGGCGCCTGTTAGACCTCTGGCCCAAGACCAGTAAGTAAGTTCTCTGTAAGTAGATGTAACTGCTTTATCAAGGCTTTCCATATCCTGGAAAAAATTAGATGTGGTTGAACGGTCAGTGGGAATTTCTGTAAGAAAATCCTGACACGAATATGAACTTGATATTAATATTAAGAAAATGATTGATTTTATTATAATATTTTTCATCTGTTTAAAATCTTAAATTCATTCCAATGGTATAAACTCTTGGTACAGGAAAAGAGCCCAGGTCAACACCTGGTGTTGTATTCCAACCAGACTTTGATTCAGGATCATATCCTGTATAATCAGTTATGGTAAACAGGTTTTGAGCTCCGGCATAAATCCTCAAATACTCAATTTTCAACCTTTCCTTTAATGAACCATTAAACTCATAAGCAAGGGTCAGGTTCCTCATTCTTATGAATGAACTATTCTCAATAAACAACGATGATTGAGCTCTATATATAGCCGTTAAAGCAGGTAATTCGCCATTTTTATTAATAGACCAGCTTTTTAATATTTCTGTTGAAGTAGCATCAAGCACGCCAGCACCTCCACCTATCAATCCATGTTGAGGTATATTGTACATCTTAACACCATGTGTGCCGGTAATGAATGCATTCAAGCTCCAATTTTTATACCCTACAGTTAAATTGTACCCCCAAACAAAATTTGGGTGCCCATTGCCCAATACTTCCATATCTTCTACACCAATATAACCATCGCCATTATTGTCTTTATAGATCGCATCACCTGGTTTTAGGTTTGGTATTTCTCCCGGTAATGGATCCGCGCCATCAAGCTTTGGCCCCAGGTAACGATACCCCCAAAACTGTCCTACTTCCTGACCTTCAATTAGTACATGAGTATTCTTATCAAATTCAGACAATTTCGAACCTGCGAAGATTGTATCCTGTGGCATCTCCAACACTTTACTCTTGTTAAAGGTCAGATTAATCGAAGATTTAATATCCCACCCTGAATTATTTGACCATTTATTGATCATTTGAAATTCTATTCCTTTATTCAAAAACCTACCCGAATTAGTCTTTATTGAACCTCCGCCCAGATAACCTGCAACAGGTTTATTAAAGTGAGAATCTTCCGTAAACTTGGCATAGTAATCGGCTACAATTTCAACCTTTCCTCCCCATAAGACTAAATCAATTCCACTATTCCATTGCCTTGAACTCTCCCATCTAAGATATGGATTTGACCTTTTGTTACCGTTTTCAAAAGCTTCACCGTCAACTGGTGTTACCCCATCAAAAACATAAGCTTGCCTTCTGGGAGAGGTGAGGTCCTGTACCGCAAATACTGGAATTGAACTAACATTACCAATTTCACCGTATCCTAAGCGTAATTTTAAATCATCAACTGCATTCGAGTTAGTTAAAAATGCTTCATCTGAAAGCCGGTAAGCTAATGCTCCCGAGAAGTAACTTTCCCATTTGTTATTTTCAGGCAATCTTGATGAACCATCCATTCTCATCGATCCAGTAAAGAGTATTTTTTCTTTAAAAGAGTATCCCAGACGAGATAAAAAAGAAAGCATTCTCTCAGGTTCATCTCTCCATCCTGTCGCTCCTGGTACTCCTTCCTCACCGGGTACAAGGAATGTAGTTTTAAGTGATGTTCTTTTATATCGTCTAACAAGTGTTTCAAATACACTTGTAATGTTTAGGTTATGGTTTTCTGAAAATGTTCCACTATAATCAATTTGGGCATTGCCCTGGTATTTATATCGATTTGTTTCTGATTCATTCAATTCAGTAAATGATCCTTGTGTTTCCGGCTTATATCTGGTAAAAGTTCTGCCCTCTCCTGTAGCATACTGAGCCGCCCCAAATAATTTAAATTTCAAGCCCTTCAAAATTTCTTGTTGAATACTAATATTACCATTAGTATTATATGATTTTCCCTGTGCGTCTTTTTCATTAACTTGATACATAGGGTTTAATCTTACTGTTGGTCCATATCCCTGAAATCCTGTATAATCAGTGTAGGTAGTATCTGTTTTTTCATAAAGAGTATAAACAGGTAGGTTAGGTGGCCATGCGGTTGCCGCAGCCACTATTGGATTGGTTCCCTGGTATCGATCACCCAGGTTATGAGTTCTTTCATAGCTATGCGCTGCATTAAGCTGTAAGTTTGTTTTAGCTGTTAGTTTCGAATTCAGTTTCAGCCTGGTGGTATATCTTTGATAATCTGAATTCTTAATTATGCCATTGTCATTTCTAGCACTAAGTGAAGCTCGCAATGATGTATTTTTCCATCCTTTTGATGCTGAAACAGATAGGTTGTCTGCATGTGCAGGTCTGAAAATCTCATCCTGCCAATCTGTACCAAACCCGGGTGTTGTTTCTGCTAATTCTATTTCTTCATCACTGAACGCTTCCAGTCCATTGGCTTCTTTTCTTTTCTTATTAACAATCTTCATGTATGAAACAGGATCCAGCAAATCCAGTTTTTTACCCAAAACAGACATTGAGTGATAATACTCGGCATTAATTTTCAATTTTTTATTTTTAGCACCTTGCTTGGTAGTAACTATAATTACACCATTTGCCCCTCTTGAACCGTAAATAGCTGTGGCAGAAGCATCCTTAAGAACTGAAACATTCTCAATGTCATCAGGATTTAATGTATTAATATCTCCATCAATAAATCCATCAATAACATATACAGGACTTCCGGTAAAGCCCCTAATATTTACCCTGGGTACTGATCCCGGGGCACCACTATTTTGAGATACAAAAACACCTGAAACCCTACCCTGCAATACATCTTCGACCCTTTGGATTGGTTGTAAATCAGCATCAGCCATAGTAACAATTCCAGTTGAGCCTGTTAAGTCTGACTTTTTTTGTGTGCCATACCCTATTACAACAATCTCTTCCAATTGTTCAACATCAGGTTGAAGAGATATTTTAAGAAATGTTTGACTGGTAACACTTACCTCTTGTGTTATATATCCAACAAAAGAAACCTGCAAAATAACACCAGACTCAACGTCCAAAGCAAAATTCCCATCAAGGTCTGTTATAGTTCCTGACGTTGTTCCTTTAATGGCTATGGCCACGCCTGGTAATCCCATTCCATTTTCATCAAGCACCTTACCCTGTATATGATTTGTCTGCGCCTGGCCAAGAAGTCCTGAGAACAAACAGAAAGCGAAGATGAGCGTAACTAGAATTGAACGCATAATTATAATTCTTTAAGTTTATGAAAAGCGGGTTACCATATGCAACCCGCTTTCCTATTAACCAAGTATAGTATTTAATTTAACAACTTTTAATTACAGCTATTACCCGTAGATTTATCTGCAACCCAAAATCCATCATTATCATTTAGCACTCTGTTATCCAACGTAAGATCGTTACTTACTGTAGCATTTTCATGTGCCTCAAATAATGTAGCTACCCAACTTGTACCCACTCTAATGCCTGATAATGCGAATCTTGGTGCCTGTATATTCTGGCATCTGGAACGAACAAAAACCAGGTTTATACCAATTGCATCAATTATTGGAGTTGTGCCATCAGCAGCTGTATAGCTTGCATCAACTACTGCTACAGGTGTTAGACCATCCATTTTTGGTGGAATTTCATCTCCTTCTGCAAATACATACAATTTAGCAACATCATTATTATCGCCTTCAACGAATTCGTAACTCATTACAACAGCATAATTTTCATTTAATGCATAGCTTTCAGTTGATAAAACAGGGGGATTACCTTCAGCATCCTTAAGAAGTCCAAAATGAAATCCTCCGGCATCATCTGTTATGGCAACAATTTTCATACAGTTGCTATTTGATGCCCCGGTATTAGCATTTGCAAGGGAAATGATATCACCTTCACCAATTAATGGTACTGTAGTGCCATCATAGAGTGCACCTAATGCAGCTATGTTAACCATGGCTGATAAAAATACATTTGTTGTTGTTCCATCAACAGCAAATCTTCTTCCAACACTTGTATTATTTCCACGCCAATGTGTTTTTACACCGGTATAATTATCATCTCTTTTCACCCATGTCCAATGCTGGTTCGACCAAACATCATTATCCAACCATGCATCCCTGGCTCCATTAACAGCCGGGTAACCCGTGATTGATAAATTAGTTGCTGTATTTAATCCTAAAAATCCTTTATGTGTGCGAGAGTTTGTAGGGTTATTCATATGCCAGGTATTCATTACCAAATTGTTTGCTATGGTAGTCTCAGGATGAGAACATCCGGCATTTGCAAAATTCATCAATGTATCAATGTTTTCTTCAAAGCTCATTATACCAGAATCCAGTGGCAACCTTTCATCCCACTCAGTAAGGTCATACTGCTCAAAGTACTCAGACATGAGAAGCTCTCCAGCAATCTGAAGTGCAATGCTGGCAGATAAAGCTACCGTAACATTATCAGCATCTGTAGAAGATACAGTAATAGTTCCTGTTAAAGGACCCTCAGTTGAAGTAGCCAATACTTTTACATAAAGACTCACTGTGGCATCGTTGTCAAAACTAGCTTGGGGGATAGTAATATTGTCTCCTCCAAACCCGCTATCTTGCGACAACGAAGCATGAAATCCTGTTGGAACAGTAGCTGTAACATCAGCTGTAAGATATTTCGCTGTTAAAGCGACAGAAAGTACATCAGACTCCACATCGAGATCTAATGCACCAAAATCGACACTTGTTAGATTCACAGCAAGTTCTGGCGTATCAAGCACCGGTGTTGGTTCCGGATCTTTCTTACAAGAAACCACCGTTACCATGATAACAAGTAGTGTAACAATAAAGTAATTTAAAATTCTCATAATACTAATATTTAATTTTATTTCAATTTCACGATATAAAGGTAGAATCAGCAGAAATAACCAAAGGGTAATTATTGTTCAGACAGCGGGATATTTTAATCATATTCATAAATGTTATTAAAAACATTGATTATATGACTATAAACTTCTTTTATGTCTTTGTTCGTCTTGAAATTCTTTTGGGCTAATCCCAAACTGGCTTGTAAAAGACTTCTTAAAGTACTTGTAGTCATTAAAGCCAACCATGTAGGCAACAGCGGACAGTTTTTGGTCTTCTGTTAATAGTATTTCAGAGGCTTTCTTTAGTCTTACCGAGCGAATAAATCCTGCTATCGATAATCCTGTAAGTGATTTAATTTTTCTATATAATGTTGATTGACTCATGCACAACTTATCTGATAATACAGGAACATCAAAAAGATGGTCATCCAAATGCTCTTCAACAATTTTAACAGCATTATCTATAAATTGCTCTTCAAAGTCAACAATTTCAATCTTCTGATCAGGCTCGAACCTAACCTTATTCAATAGATAGGATCTGACTTTTTTTCTATTGGCTAGTTGACTTGCAATCCTTGATTTAATGACGGAAACATCAAAAGGCTTCTTTATGTAATCATCAGCATCAACATTTAATCCTTCAATCTCATGCTCTTTAGATGTTTTGGCAGTTAATAATATAATTGGGATGTGTGAAGTAGAAATCTGCGATTTAAGTATTCTAGTCATTTCCAGGCCATCCATCTCCGGCATCATAATATCACATATTATTAAGTCGGGAATGGTTTCTTCTGCAATATCCTTACCCTGGACTCCATTCTCAGCGGTAATTACATCATATTCTTCTTCAAAAACTGTTTCAAGGTAATTTCTGATATCAGTATTATCATCGATAACTAATATTTTTTCTGTTACAATTTCATTTTCCAGCACCATTGTATCATCCCCGGCAGCTATCTCTTGATCTGTGACCTCCACAAACTGATCTTCAATATCAGCTTTTCTTAATTCAAGCATAAAGTCATCTTGTTTGAAATGCTGACCTCCTAACGGTATTTTAATTATGAACTCTGTGCCTTTCTTACTTTTTACTTCAATTACACCTTGATGAAGTTCAACAATTTTCTTCGTCAATGATAATCCTATTCCGGTTCCAATATTTTTGGATGAATCATCTCCTTCAATTTGGAAAAATCTATCAAACACCTTATCCTGATATTCCTTAGAAATACCTCTTCCACTATCTTTTATTCTAATAACACAGTGTGTTTCTGTTGATTCTACCACTGCTGCAACCGTACCATTAACAGGTGTGAATTTGAAAGCATTTGATAAAAGATTGCGTAAAACAATCTCCATTTTATCCCTATCGTATGTAAGTGGAATGTCTTTGTTGCTGCATGCAAAGCGATATTGTATTTTTACTGAAGAAGCATAGTCGTTAAAAGACATAAAGATGTTTTCCGCGAATTTAGTAAAATCACCTTCCGAAACCTGGAGTTTTAATAATCCATGATCTGCTTTACGAAAATCAAGTAATTGATTTATCAGGTCGAGTAATCGCTTTGCATTACTTTCTATATAATTCAGTCTTTTTCTTATTCCTTCCTTAATATTAGAGTCTTTAAGTATTTCAGAAATAGGACTTACAATCAAGGTAAGTGGAGTTCTTAATTCATGAGAAACATTAGTATAGAATCTTAGCTTGGCTTCATACAGGTCATGCTCTTTTTCCTTGGTAAGTTTGACCATTTTTAGATTACTTTCAAGCCTGGTTCTGTTAATGGCCGTTTGCCTAATAAACAAAATAATTGCAAAAGCTATGGCAAAATAGACTACAAAAGCTAAGCTTGTTGCCCAGGGAGGTGTGGTAATGGAGATTTTCATTTCCTTTACATCGCCAAAATTGATTTTATCACGGGTACTTTTTATTTCAAGTATATAATCTCCACTACCTAGACCTATAAAGCTTATCTCTCCATTATTGCCATGATCAATCCATTCATCCTGTAGTCCTTTAATTCTATAATAATAATGGAGGTCTCGTTCTCCTCTATAATCAGTTGTAATAAAAGACAGTGCAATGACTGAAACCCTGTATGATAATTCAATATGATTTGTGTATCCTATGCTCTTTGTGAGTACTAAATTATTATCAATTTCTTCCCCTACATTAACCTCTCTATTATCCACTCTTAATCCAGTAAATACAATTTCAGGAGGTTGATTTGTTAAATTCACCTGCATTGGATCAAATGATAACATCCCATTTGAGCCTCCAAAGAATAATTTCTCTCCATCATTAAAAAAAGAATTAATGTTCATAGAGTAAAACTGTTCACCACTCTCTTTAATATTGATTATCACATCATCTTGCCTTCTTAATGTAGCCAAACCAGCTGCGTTACTCATCCAGATATTACCGGCATTGTCCATAGTAACAGCAGTTATATAGTCATTCTTTAATCCCTGGCTGGTGTTATATGATTTAATTAACTCAGTTTTATCAGTGTTCAACACCTTGAGCAATCCACCAGGTACTCCAATCCACAAAGTGTCAATATCTTGTGCGAATACAGAAAGAAATACTACACTCGGAAACTCATGTAGAGATGGCTGATCCTTCCTTATAAAAGTAGAATCCTTTTGGTTAAATAAATAAAGACCATTGTAGGTTCCAATCCACAAATTCCCGTTTTGGTCTTCAGAAATTGCACTGATTCTATTACTCTGCAAAGGTCCCTCCTGATTAACATTTGGCGAAAAATGAATTGGTTCTGATAATTTCTTATCAATATCATAATCATATAGATATAGACCTCGTTGTTGTGTGCCAACCCATAGCCTTTTCTGGCTATCAATATTTATAGCCTTTATTTTATTTATTTCTAAAATATTAAACAAGGGGCCTGCAACAGGATTTTTTAAATCATAAATAAATATACCATTAGTTGTACCAACAAAAACAGTATCATTTGATTGAAAAAAACATGATACTTTTAAATCTTCTATACCTGGCAACTGCTTAAAGTACTCACCATCTGTTGAGTAACCTATACCCCCACTCCAGGTACCACACCAGATATTTCCGAAACTATCTTTGAAAATAGATTGTATATTATTATCAGGTAATCCAATGTTATTCGTAAAAGAACTAGTAGTGTATTTAATAGAGTTATCCGGGTTTATTTTTACTACACCTCCATAGCCAGTTGCAATCCATGTAATTCCATATTGGTCGAAAAATATATCCAGTACAGTTTCATAATTACTTGTTTTAAGATAGGCAGGGGATAATGGGAATTTTTCAAATACGTTTTGATCCGTATTGCTTACAAATAATCCCTGGCTCCAGGAACCCACCCACATCCTATCTTTAGCATCTATATTGATAGAGTTAATAGCTGAGAAATTCAATTTTATACTTTCCTCTAACTCATTAATTTCATAAGTATCTATATTGAATCTAAACAGCCCATCTGATGAGCCAAGAAAAAGGATATTTCTTTTTGTATCCATGAATAAATCCATGGGTGTACCAATAGGTCGCCTTAATGTAATTAACCTCTTATCAGCATAACTATACTTATAAATATGATTATACGAACTAAGCCACATGTTACCATATTCATCTTTTACAATATCAGCTATCCTCGATGATTCAATGAATGAATGTATTATGATATTATTCTTCGTGGAAAACACCAAAACACCATTTCCCCAGCTAGCTATCCATATATTTCCATCCTTATCCTCTTCAATTGCAGTAATCCGGGGCAATACTTCATTATTGTCCTTAAAAAGAAGATCATTGTAATTAGTAAAAGAATCTAATTGTGGATCATAACAAGACAGACCACCACTTTTTGTACCAACCCAGATTTTACCTTTGCTGTCTTTGAAAAGTGTTTCTATATTTTCATTCTGTAATCCCTTATACCTCGAACCCGGTCTTAAAATATTGAAATCTTTCCCATCATAAATATTAATTCCTCCTTCAGATGCAAACCAAACAATTCCTTTCTCGTCAGTAATTATTTTTGATACAAAGTTATTTGATAATCCATGAGAAACATCGATATACTCAAATGCAAACTTATCGTTAAGTTGCGAATAGGTATAATTCGATGACAACATTATACCTATTAAAAGGACATTAATTAATACGCTTTTTAACTTTCGTGATATAACCTGTGTCATGGCCAACAATTCTATACTAAGTTACTAATACATTTCAAAAACCATGTTAAATAAACAGGGAGTATCATTTAAACGACACTCCCTGACAACTATCACCTATTTTAAACCACCAATTATGAAATATGTTTATATTCGCTATTTCAATTTGATTATTTTCTCTAATTCTTTATGTAATTCCTTCACAACTTTAGGATTGTCTTCTGCAACATTTATTTGCTCACCACGGTCCATTTTCATGTTATACAACTGTGGAGTACTTTCAAATCCCCCTTCAATCTTTTTGTCTTTTAACCAATTAGGAAATATCCCTTTTGTTGAGATAGGATTAATATATTTCCATTTATCAGTACGAATACTCATTGTAAATGATTCCTCCAGCAAGTATTCCCTTCCTTTATCATCTAATCCAAGCAATGCATTTAATTGATCCTGGCTATCAATTGCATCATTATTGTTAGTTTTTACACCAGTTAATTTTGCTAAAGACGCCAACAAGTCTACTTGTGTAAATAAGGCGTTAGACTTTTTTGCCTCTATCGTATTTGGCCAATAAGCTATGGTTGGCACGCGGGTTCCTGCTTCAAAAGCACTGTATTTACCACCTCTAAATGGACCAGATGGATTGTGATCACCAATCATCTCAACCGCAAAATCTTCATAACCATCATTAAGTACAGGACCATTGTCACTGGTAAATATTATCAATGTATTTTCTTCCAGTCCCAACGTTTTCAGCTCTTCCATAATTCTTCCTGTCATCCAATCCATTTGAACAATGGCATCACCTCGTGGTCCCATTGAGGATTTGCCTGAAAATCTTTCATTAGGCAACCTTGGTACATGAATATCATGGAATGAAAAGAACAAAAAGAATGGATCGTCTTTGCTCTTGTTGATGAAATCAACAGCCTTCTGCGTAAAAATATCCGGAAATTCTTCGTCCACCCATAAAGCTGAGTCTCCTCCTGCCATTGAGCCAATTCTGCTTACTCCATTAACAATTGTTTCGCTGTGTTGAACATCTGCCTTATATCTTAATAATTCCGGATTTTCGATACCTGTAGGTCTATTGCCAACCTTTTCTTTGTAAGAGACTTCAATTGGATCATCAGAACTCAGACCAACAACTTCATGGCCTTCAAGGTAAACTGTTGGCACCCTATCACCTGTAGCAGGCAATAAAAAACTATAATCAAACCCTACTTCTAAAGGCCCTGGAGACACTTCAGCATTCCAATCAACATCACCAAGACCAAGGCCCAGATGCCATTTACCAACCACAGCACTTGTATAACCTGCCTTTTTCAGCATTTTAGGTATGGTAAGTTTGCTCGTATCTATTAAAAGGGGTGCATCGCCTGGTAAAATTGCCGCATTATTTCTAAAAGCATATTCACCAGTTAGTAAAGAATACCTGGAAGGTGTGCACGTTGCCGCAGGACTGTGGGCATCTGTAAACATAATTCCTTCACTGGCAAGTTGGTCTACATTAGGTGTAACAACACCTTTCGCACCATAGCAACTTACATCGGCATATCCCAAGTCGTCAACGTAAAAAATCACAATGTTGGGTTTTGTTACAGCCACAGTATTGGTTGGTTGGGAGTTGGACCTATCACAGCCTCCCACCACTAACGATAATATTACGCTGAGTACAAAACCTGTTATATTTCTATATATCCTTAAGTTCATTTTCCTTAAATTACCTATACAAATAAAAAGTAATTCTTCCCTTATAGGTGTTACATATTCGTTAGAAGAGGGGGTATTTTCGGCAAAGATGAGAAATCGAAAACTAATTGTAAATTAATGCACTAACTCTTCGTAAGAGTCTTAAACATTACCACAACTATGATAAAATATTCTTGATTTTTTCAAACCATTTAGAGATTTAGCTCTTAATATTTTATTGTTCATCAGGTCCTCATAATCATTCGAATGAGCTCATCCCGTTTTTTATCCTCAAGGTCTTCCCTACTTTCTTGTCATTGTAAGAATCATCCTCAATTACTATCTCTCCATTTATTAGGAGGTATTTAATTCCTTTACTGTAATGATGTGGATCTGAAAATGTAGATTCATCCTGAATGGTCTTAGGATCAAATATCATCAGGTCGGCTACAAATCCCTCTTTTATTTGCCCCCTATCTGATAAACCCAACATCTGAGCTGGCAGATAAGTGGCAGCTCGTATGGCATGCTCCATAGTAACCAGGCTATCCTCCAAAACATATTTTCTGAGCTTATGTGGGTATGTTCCGTAACTCCTGGGATGAGGGACACCCCTGCCCATGGTTTGAACCGACCCGTCAGATGATGTCATTACATATTCTTTCTTCATGATATATTCTACATCTTCTTTTTTCATGTTAAAAGAAACTATTTTGGGCCAGCCCCCTTTGTCTTCTGATACCAGTTCAATAGCCGTTTCAACTTCCGATTTGCCCAGTTTGTTACTGATTTCTGTAATAGTCAGGCCATTATATTCCGTATTTACACTGCTGGATGCGATCACAATAGATTCACCCCCACCCCTTCTTTTGATATTCTCGGCCACTTCAACTTTAATCTGTTCAATTAAATCAGGATCATTTAGCCTTTCCTTCATTTTGCCCCCTTCCTGAACCCATCGTGGGACAACAGCTGCCGGAAGACCTGTACTTGAGGCCGGATATGGATATTGGTCTGCCATCACATTTACACCCCTGGCCTGTGCCTCTTCAATAAGCTGGCATACTTCATCCGATAAGCCCCAAACTGATGTTCCCAGGGCCTTTAAATGTGATACCTGAACGGGTACTCCAGCTTTCTCTCCAATCTCAATGGCTTCAGCAACCGAGGCGACCAATCCA
>JBDLIU010000002.1:0-51863 GCA_039714715.1 Bacteroidota bacterium | reverse complement strand
CCCCTCAGCGCTGATGGTACTGCCGTAAAAGGTGGGAGAGTAAGTCGTTGCCAGTCTTTATTATAAGGGTTGTTGTTAAATCAGCAACCCTTTTTTTATGGATAATTCTAATAGGGCAGGATGATGAAAATTCTAAAGTACTTTAACAATACTAAAGTCATCTTGATTAAGTATTGAATTTGCATGCTGAATTAAGGTTTTGGAGTCTATCCTTGAGATAGCAGAATAAAAGGATTCATAAAAACTATCTGTCAATTCATATAATAGTATCTTTTTATGTAGTTCTGTAAAATCAAATACTGAATTAGAATCATTAATATACTCGCCTAACATATAGTTTTTAACGGTTTCTAATTCTTCTATTAAGACAGGTTCATTCTTAAGAGTTTCGAATTCTTTAAAAATCAGTTCTATGCTTTTATCAGTTGAACTTGATTCAACATCAGCCGATATTTGCAGATAAGAACCTCCTTTTAAATGAATATTAAATGCATGAATACCATAGGTTAAGCCTTTGTCTTCTCTTAATTTCTTCATTAGCCTTGATCCAAAATAGCCACCCAAAACTTTTATAAGAAAGCCAATTTCAGGATAGGTTGGGTTATCGATACTAAATATAGGCTTACCTAAGGCCAGACTGGCTTGAGTTGTTCCTTCTAGATTTTTTTGTATTATAGATGGTCTAAACTTTGGTTGTGAGATAGTCTCAACCAGGTTGTTATTACCATTTATGCTGCTAAATTTAGCTTTTATTAAATTGATAGCTTTTTCGTTGTTATATGACCCGGCTAAGATTATCTTTTGTAAAGAAGGTAGTAGTACATTTTTATGATATTCTACCAACTCATCTCTCCTGAGCTTATCAATATCTTCTTCACTAACCAGTTTACCGTAATTATTAACTTTGCCAAAAATTGATTGTCTTAACAGTCTGGGAGCCCAATAAGAAGTTTTTTTATTATTTATCTTAAGCTTTTGTTTTAACCTTTCTTTATGCTTCGAAATCATTTTATCAGGAAAAATTGGCTGTAAAACAACTTCCTGTAATATTGCAATTAATTCATGCAGATACTCGGATCTTCCATAGAGTGAAATAGAAGTAGAATCAATACCCGATTTTAAATCCAGAAATGCGCCATAATAATCTATTAAATCATTGATTTCTGATGCTGACCTTTTGAGACTTCCTTCCCGAAGTATGGAAACACAAAAACTTGACAATACCGGATTATCAGAATTTATTGCTCCAGATGAAAAAAGTAATTCAATTTTAAAAACCTGTTGATCTCCCTGATTAAATGAATATAAGGTTAGATATTTATTAAGCTCAATTTTATCAGGAAGGGTATATGGCTTAAAGCCAGGTGTAAATGCTTTTGGCTGATTAGCACGATTTAACATAAAGTTCTACTCATCAGTTACTGACTCGTCAATAGCACTAACTGGATCAAAGTTGAATAAAAGGGTAAACCTTAACGTTTCAGCCAGTGGGTGATCTTGTTTTTGAGGTATTAAATAGGCAAAATCAATTCCAAATACATTATATCTAAACCCTACGCCCAAAGTGAGGTACTTTCTGTTACCTTTATTATAATGCTCATAAAAATATCCGGCTCTTCCTGCGAATGTTTTGTTATACCAATACTCTGCACCAAATGCCAACATTATTTCCTGCATTTCCTCAGAAAAGCCATCAGGGGCATCAGAAAAAGAGCCAAACATTCCACTCAGTAAAGGTCTGTCAGGGTCCTTCCCCCTTTCAATTACAGGATTATCATCTGGATCAACAATAATAACACCATCAGCATCCCTTTCATAAATTGGTGGTGTTGGCACCAAAAGTTTATTGAAATCGAGGGCGACAGTTATCGAATTGTAAGGATCTATATGTGTAGTGTATGAAGATCCAAGTCGCAGGTTGATTGGGATAAAGTCTTTATTGTCCTCATTCGAATAGGATAATTTGGCTCCAATATTCGAAATATTACCTCCTAATGAAAGATTGCTATTCTGAAAATCTTTTGTATAAAAGGCTGAAATATCTACAGATGCTGTATTGCCCGGCTTTGCTTCAAGAGTAGAGTATGAGAAACTACCAGTGAGGTTAGAATGCACATATCTGGCTACAATGCCTAAGGAGAATGATTCTGTAAGCATCCTGGAATAGGCTACATCAAAAGCAAACTCTTTTGGATTAAAGTTACCCTTTGGCAGATTGTTAATATCTGTAAAAAAGATATCTCCTAAGTCAAAATAACGCATCGATACAGCGACAGCTTGCTCTTTCGATATTTTATAATATCCTGAGAGATAGGATAAAGACATATCATTAATAATCTTTGCCAGCCAGGGTGAGTACGATAGGGCAAATCCCATGTTATGATCTACAAATACTAGCTTGGCCGGATTCCAGTGAATTGAATTGGCATCGGCTGATGTAGCCACACCAGCATCTCCTAAGGCACCTGCTCTTGCGTCAGGAGTGATACCTAAAAAGGGCACCGCTGTAGTAATTACACGCCTTTCAGTATCTTGCCCAATTACTACTCCGGGGCTGGACTGCCCCATTAATGTAGTACTTGAGATTATGACTACAAAAAATGTGAGTATGGAGAATATTCTGTTATTCATGGAAGTCGCAAAGGTAGTTAATTTGTTATAAAAAGCCTTGAAAATCTACTCTGGCTTAGGTTTCCATTAATAGAACGCATACTTATACCATATAAGTATAATCCTTCATTTAATTTTCCACCTGAAGAGTTTCGTCCATCCCATAACCAATTATCAATGACTGAAGGCGCTGAAGTATATCTTCTGCTTTCTTCATACATGACTTGGCCTGATGTGCTCATAACCATAAGTGTTACTTCAATATCTTCTCCGGCAAGGTTATGAGCAATGGTAAATGTCGTTTGGCCACTCATCGGATTTGGGTAGTTACTTAAATCGGTAAGGATTACCTGACCTTCCTGAGCTACATTGAATTCAATAGTTACAGTTTCTGGATTATTTGAAGTATCCCAGGCTGTAAATTCAATAATATGATGCCCGGGAGATAGTTCTGGTAAATTATAGTAAACCCAACCCCTGGTATAATCATCCAATTCTGTAGAATAATATTCATTTATTACAACAGGTTCATCGCCATCTAATGAATAGGTAATTGCATGGCCCACCTGCGAACTCGATGTATTAATTCCATTCTCATCGTACAATCTGGCAATTAATAATGAGTTTGAATTAACAACATAACCTTCAATATAGCTGGTATCACCCAGGAATAATTCAATCTCTGGAGGTGTATTGTCTACAATAGGATTAGCATCAGTCTTCCCCACCAGGAGTTCTATATTTGCCCCGCTTGCATCTAGCAAATTATCACTTCTTTGAGCATATAATGAAATCCTGGCACTTCCAGGATTATAGGATAAGTCCTTTGGTAGTACTGCTTTAAAAGAAAAATTGCCATTTGTTATGGAAGCTTTGCCATCAAACAAACTATTATCTCGAACAGAATATTTAAATGGATTGTCTCCCAGGTTTCCCAATGTATGCTTAGAACGAGGTTTGTCAAATATTTTTATTCTTACCTCCCCATTAAAATCTTGATTAATTTCCTGGTTGGCACTTCTAATGGTTCCGGAAAATTCTAAAATTTTTAGTGCGCTAAGTGTATCAGAACTTGTAATCAGGGAATGGTTAAGGCTGTCTAAAGAAATAAACTTTGAAGGATACGCCAACTTCATGGAAGGGTCTGCTAAAAGGCTGAAATTCCTATTTAGAACCCCATTCTGACTATTATTTTTCGTTTGTTTAAACACATCTCCAAGCCGTTGGAAATCACCATTTTCTTTTTGAAAAACATGCTGATAAAAAGCGCGGTTAAGTTGGTAATTAGAGCTTGAAAAAACAGGACGGGCAGTTGTAATCATGCCGATAGCGCCCGTAAGATGTTTAACTACCAGTTCTTCACCCCCTGACCTGGTCTTGGTATCATCATGTCGTCCAAATTCACATGTTGCTGTTACAAAAAGCGACAGGTTATTCAGATTATCCAGACTATCAATAACTTTTTTGTCAAATATTTTTGTATGGGCCCACTGATTTTCATTGCCATGTCCGGTATAGTTGGTAATCAACACCCCATTATTTATTGTTTCATAAACATCTTCATTGGCTTCCGGAGCGATCATTTTACCTGGTAATGATTCGATTGGATATGCATCTATATATATTTTACTAGTATTGAATGAAGCATAAGTAGTATCAATAAGCGTAGCTAATCTTTCAGCATCTCTTTGATGAATATTAAAGTCACCATTTTCAGCAACAAACACGATATCCGTTCTCCATTTTCCAACAGATTCTTTTGATTGATAACCCTTTAATTTTTCAACATAATTACTGGCCTCAATTTCATCAACAACAGGAATACGCCCTACTCCAATATCCATGGTATGATCACCATTTGAATTTTCCTCCCATTCTCCTTCATCATCATCCATAAATCCGAGGTAATCATCAGAGCCATATGTTCCAAGAGGTTGCAGAGAGTTTCTTGATTCGTATATGGGGATAAGAGTTAAATTAGTTTCGAGTATGTTTTTAGAATCAAACGTACCTTTACCAAATAGCAACAGGTATTTAAGCCCTGCGTTATCATATAGATATTTTGCATAATCGCGAATGGCTGTAATATCGACTTTACCTGATGAGAATTCGTTGAAGATTTGTTCAGGGGTAACAATATCTACATTTAATCCTTCACTAACTCTTAATGCTGCTATTTCACTAGCCTGATCAAGAAACTTTTCAGGAGATACAATCAGTAAATCTACACTGGAATTACCGTGTAAATTCTGATTCTCAATAGCCAGGATATCTTCGGGTACACTCGTTATTAAACCTGGAGAAAAGAGAATAAACCTTTTATTTTTGTACGAAGCATTAAATTCTATTTGACCATCTGTTTGCTCATAAGTAACACCTTCAATTTTGTTAAGATTACTTATATCCCATAGCATTAAATTTTCCGGACAATTCGAAATGGAATAGGTTATATTGCCACTAAAAGCCAGATCACCTGAATAAAATACTAATGGCTCATTGTTGTAACTAAGAGGAATTAAATACTCCAATTGGAAATAATCCAGATATCCAATCCCTGATTCTTTATTAAATTGATAGTTAAGAGCAACCGGGGCAACTCCAATTGTATTTTGATTGGTGGTAAACATCTTAAGGTCAATGATGCCTTTTTGAGCGTAAGTACCATAAGGATTTGCATCAAGAGAATGAGTACCAATGTCAACATCATTAATTTTTAAATTAAATGTTGATTTATGTGTAGAAGATGACATTACAGATGAAATAATCTTGATTTCAGAACCTGGTTCAAGGTTATTAATCCCGGTTTCAAATGTTTGATTTGTTTCAAGATCAAAAGATTCTCCAAACCATTGTCGCCCTGAGTGCAGGATATTATAAAGCTCTGTTTCATGGATGTAAACTTTATATCCATTTGTAATAGCAATTCCAGGCAACTCAGTTACTGCCTCAGTTATTCTTAGGCCCTGTGTGGCACCAAAAGTAAGATAGTAGAAATTATCGTCTGAGTATAAATGGTTTTGATAACTAAATGTATTGTTAACTGAATCGTACTCTATCAAATCAGGTCCTTCACCCCAAAAAAGAATGTAATCATCTGAATCGAATGAATTGTCGGTCTCTCCATGTACGTAAACAGGTACTTCCAGCAGATCAACAGGGCGATCACCATTGTTTGATTGGGGGAGCATTCCTCCACCATTACCAAATAGCTGGAAAGTAGTGGGATCTATCTCGCCCGGATTAAGTCCTAAAGACTGCAGGTCAGCATATGATATTTTATAAATATTATCATTTCTAACTGTAAGCTTTACCCAATTACCTTCAGACAAAACGGAATTTACCTGACCAGCGACTTTTGTAATCAGCCCGCTGACAATCAAAAATGTTAACCAAATAAATTTCGTTTTAAACATAGTGAGATTAGGCTTATTAGTAACGATATATAACGCAGATTATTGCTGTTCAGGTTTCGGTAAAAGAATTGAAATCAGAATATAGAGCGAAATAATAAGAGGTAAAGCCTTCGCCTGAAGGATAATTATAAGTATGAGTGATATTATCAATAACAAAAACCGTTGCCAATTATCTTTTATTGAGTAGTTTTTAAATTTTAAGGCCAGCAAATGGATAGGAGCAACCAGGAGCAATGATAGTATTAATCCAATTGTTATAACTACAGGCTGGTTGAACCAATCAGGATTTTGAGCTAACCAGAATGGTAGTCCGGATACGAAAAATGCAGCTGCAGGAGTTGGTAACCCAATAAATGAGTCAGACTGTCTAGTATCTACGTTAAACTTTGCAAGTCGTAATGCTGAAAAAACAGTAAGAAGAAATGGGAGTAAAGTAATTGGATCATTTATACTCCCATCTATCATTTGATAAAGTATGGTTCCTGGCAAAACACCAAATGAAACGAGGTCAGCCAATGAGTCAAGTTCTTTGCCAACAGCAGAAGTGACCTTTAGCAGTCGTGCAAAAAAACCATCAAAAAAATCAAATAATGTGGCTATCCAGATAGCCATAGCGGCATAAACCAGGTTGCCTTCAAAGGCAAATAGAATTCCTATTATTCCTGAAGAAAGGTTGGCTAATGTTATAATGTTAGGTATATGTTTCTTCATTATGGTTGAATTGCACAGAATGGGTTACTTTTCTTTTCATTACCAATTGTAGTGGTTGGGCCATGCCCCGGATAAACAATTGTAGCATCATCCAAGGAGAATAATTTCTTATGGATGCTATCAATTAATGTATCAAAATCACCTCCAGGCAGATCAGTGCGTCCTATACTGCCATTAAACAACACATCCCCTCCAATACAAAATTTTTCATTCTCATTAACAAAAACCATATGGCCTTTGGTATGTCCTGGTACAAAAAGAGCAGTTAACTCAGAGTCGCCAAATTTAATAACCTGATCAGGGTCTATTAATTTATCTGCCTTAATTTCCTTATACTTTGCAAATCCGTAAAATGATCCATAAGTTTTAACAGAATTTAGATTACTCTCTTCATCTTTTGGGATATGAAGGGGAATTCCAAATGTATTTTTAACGAAATGATTGCCTAAAATATGGTCAATATGGCAATGTGTGTTTAATAATGCTACTGGTTTGAGTGATTTTTTAGTGATGAATTCTTGCAGAAAATGCTCTTCTTCAGGCTTATAACATCCCGGATCTATTATTACACATTCTTTTGTTTCGTCATGAAGTATATAAGTATTTTCTTCAAATATGTTGAAAACCAGGGTTTCTATTGAGATCATCGTTATTAATGAGGAAATTTGTTGCAAATTAGTTGTTTTTAGAATCAATTAACAAAAGTTGAATAAGGAATACGATTATATTATTGTAGGACAAGGATTTGCCGGCACTAGCCTTGCCAATGAATTGCTTAAACTTAACAAACGTGTTTTGGTTTTTGATGCGCCTCAATTACCTTCATCAACAATGGTTTCGGGAGGGTTGTTTAATCCAATAACCGGCAGAAAAATGGTGCTTACCTGGTTGGCAAGTGAATTGTTCCCATTCCTGCATAAGTTTTATAAAGATTTAGAGGAAAGATTAGGAGGTAAATATCTCTACAATATTCCACTTTACAGACCTTTTCTAAATACAGAAGAACTTAATGACTGGCAGGGTAAATGGTCTGATGCGAGATACTCTGAATTTATTGAAAAGGTTTATTCTGAGCCTATACTTCCTGAATTTTTTAAAAATAATATGGGAGGTATTATGCTTAAGCATGCTGGTTATCTTGATAATCAATCTTTATTCATAGATTTCAGGAATTTCCTGAGGGAGAAGGAGATTTTTGTGGAAGAAGAGTTTTTAACTGAAAATATAAACTATGAATCCGATTCTATCGTTTATAATGAGTACTCTGCAAAGAAGGTAATACTTTGTACCGGACCGGCAGGATTTGGGAATAAGTTGTTGAATGACATACGATTTCAACCACTAAAAGGAGAAGCGTTGCGATTAAAAATCGAATACAATACCAATATTATGATTAACAGGAATGGCTTCGTTTTGCCACGTGATGGTATGTATGTGGCGGGAGCTACCTATAACAGACATAGTACTACCTGGGAGCCTTCTGAAGAAGGGAAGCAGGAGGTTATGGCAAAAATTGATAAGCTATTAAATACTGGTTATGAGATAATAGATCAGATAGCAGGGTTACGGCCTACTACGCATGACAGGAGACCGGTAGTAGGTTTTTTGCCGGATCAACCTCAAATAGGGGTATTTAATGGCTTAGGTTCAAAGGGATCAACGCTGGCACCATTTTTTGCTAATCAATTTGCCAATCATATGGTAAATGGATCAGACATTTACCGTGAAGTACGAATTGAACGATATTTTAAGTAGATTTATCTTGTGAAGAAGTATTTATCAATATTGTCGGTTGGTTTGATGTTGTCCCTGGTTAGTTATGGACAACAAAGCCGGGAGACATTTGGTCAAAACAGGATTCAATACCAGGATTTCAACTGGCGCTATTTTAGTACAACTAATTTTGATATATACTTCTATGGAAAGTCTGAAGTAACAGCACAGGAAGTAGCTGTTTATCTGGAGGATGAGTTTGACAGGATAACAGAAATAATTGGGCATAGCCCATATTTCAAAGCAAAGGTCTTCCTTTATAATTCTGTCAATGATTTACAGCAATCCAATATTGGAGTAAATCAGGTTTCATATCGGGTCGGGGGCCAGACAAGTTTCACTAAATCATATGTTGAAGTTGCCAATCCTGGAACTATAGAAGGATTTAAGGAAGAACTGATCACGGAGGTGTCCAAAATGGTTCTTAATGATATGGTTTTTGGGGGTAGTTTATCTGATATGTGGCAGAATACCTACTTAATGAATCTCCCTGATTGGTTTGTGCTTGGTGCAGCTGAGTACCTTGCTAAAGGCTGGGATATTGAGATGGACGACCAGATTCGTGACCTGATGATAAGTGGAAAGGTAAATAAACTTACAAAACTTACCGGAAGACAGGCAGTTGTTGCGGGACAGTCTTTATGGAATTTTATTGTTGAAAAATATGGTAAAAGTAACCTCAATCAAATTTTAAATCTTGTAAGAGTTACACGGAATGAAGAAAGGAGCATTTCTTTCACTCTTGGGCTCTCTTTTAAACAAGTATTGATGGAATGGCGAAACTATTATGAGAGTATGGTTGTATCCATTAAAAGAGATTATTCATCACCCAATGATTCATTCGTAATTGATAAGCTTAAAGATGACCAGATTTACTCATCTGTTAAGATGAGTCCGGATGGAAATAACCTTGCTTATGCAATAAATGATGACGGTCGATATCATGTTTATTTAACAGACTTAAATACAAAAAAGACTAAAAAGATAATATCAGGTGGGCTTAAATTAATAAGGCAAAAAGCGGACAAATTTAATCCTATTATAAACTGGTCTGATGATAATACCATTGGGATTATAAGTCATGATAAGGGGGAAAACTATTTTCTTTTATATGATATAAATACCAATAGTCAAATAGTAGCACCACTTGACAGGTTTGATCATATTAGTGAATTTGATTTTTCAGCCAATGGTAGGTTAGCGGCATTGAGTGCAACCCGGAACGGGAGGACCGATATCTACCTCCTAAGTGTAAGAAGGAATAAAATCAGACAGCTAACGAATGATTCATTTGACGATATAACGCCAAGTTTTGTGCCAGGAACAAACACAATACTGTTTAGTTCAAATCGGGATACTGATACTATTAGCTCAAACATTCGGGAGCTAAAATCTTTTACTCAGAACTATAATATTTATGCATTTAATCTTGACACTACCAGGAAGGTCCTAAGTAAAATAACAAACACAATTAGTAAGGATACTAAGCCAATTGCAGATGACAATAAAGTAATTTATTATTTAAGTGACCAAAAAGGGATTGTCAATCTGTTTAAGTATGATATGTCATCAAAAATTTATTCGCAGGTTACCAATTTCGAGAATAACATAATCAGACATGATATTAGTTTCTCACAGAGTAATGGGGTTTTCACTATGAGCCGTGGGCTTGAACGTAAGCTATATTATGTTCCAAAGGTGGATTTTAAGGAGAACGTTTTTACACCTCTTACACCTCGCCAATCTCAAATACAAGCTCGTTATCTTGCTGAAAGAAGGCTTAAGAAGGCTGCCAAAGAGAGGAGTAAACCTATTATTATTGATTTTGAGGAAGAAGCATTATCGGATACCGTGACCGTTGATAGTCTAAAATTTACTTCTGATGAGCAACCTGATAATGAAAAATTTACTGATATTATCAATACAGATGATTATGTGTTTGATCAGGAGGTTGTAAGAAAGACAGAAAGCTCCGAATCTTTCTTAAGTAAATACAGGAGAACATTCCAGGAAGACAAAAAGCCAGTTGGGCCTTTCCCATACCAAACCAGGTTCAGTGCAGATAATATGATTACTTCATGGGTGTTTGATCCCAGGAGAGGGTTTGGAATTTTGCTGGAATCAGAAATGAATGATATGCTACAGAACCATAAATTTTATGGAGGATTGATGTCAACATTCAACCTGAAGAGCGGTGATATTTTTGTTGAATATCAGTACCTGGAACAGCGAGTTGATTATAAGTTCAGGTACGATAGAAACGTATGGTTTATGGATTTATATCCTACCGAACAACTTAGACAGCGCTATATTAAAAGTAAATTCGAAATAGGGGCATCACTTCCTTTAAGCCCTAAAATAAGATTAACACTTAATCCATATTACCAGTTTACACATTATCAGGATCTTAACTATATTAATTATTCACCTACTATACCCACTAAACCAGAAAAAAACATTAACGGTTATTTAGGATTCTCGTCTGAGTTTATCATGGATAATACAAATGTGATTGGCCAAAATATGATTCAAGGCACCAGAATTAAAGCGCAAATTAATCATAATGAATCAATAACAGATAAGTCAAGGTCCTTTACCAATTTTAGTATTGACTTCAGACATTATCAGAAAATTCACCGCTCTCTTGTGCTTGCTGGTAGAGTATATTATGGATCATTCTTCGGGAGGTATAAGCATAATTACCTGTTAGGAGGTATGGATAATTGGGTTAGATTTGGTCTTTCCTTTGACAATGTACCCTGGTATCCTTCATTAAGCCACGAAAACAATGACTTTTATTTTGTTGAATATGTAACTTCTTTGAGAGGGTTTGATTACAGTTCATTATTTGGGTCTAATGCTCTCCTGGCAAACCTGGAACTTAGATTACCATTAGTAAGTTATTTTTATAGTGGACCTGTACGATCGAGTTTCTTTAGTAATCTGCAACTTGTTGGATTTTTTGATATTGGATCTTCATGGACTGGGACTTCACCTTTTAAACCAGAAAATAGTATCAGTTTGGTTACTATTGGTAATGATACCTTCGAGGCAGAAATTCAAACTTTTAAGAATCCATGGATGATGGGTTATGGTGCCGGTTTGCGAACTGTTTTGTTAGGTTATTTCATGAAGTTAGACTTAGCATGGCCAATTGAGGATAATTCTGTTGGAGGTACAAAAATTTACCTTACCTTAGGGCATGATTTCTAATTAACAACGAGATTTTTTTACTATGCTGAAATCAATGACAGGTTATGGTATGAGTAGTACCATTAAGGACAATTACGAGGTCACTACTGAAATTAAGGCACTTAATTCAAAATATGCTGATATTTCTATCAGAATGCCTTCTCAATTGTCTGCATTAGAATTGCCATTACGTAAGGAAATTGCGGGTATTCTTAATCGCGGTAAAATAAGTGTGAATATTGATGTGATGAACACGTCAGAAGATCCTTCAACATTGATGGATCAAGACTTGCTGGGGCAATATTATAAACAATTTAAAAATCAGGCTGAAAAATTAGAAGCATCAAGCCCTGATCTTTTTAGCCTTTCATTACATGCTCCCGGTGTATTAAAAACCAGTGAAGTACTTGTTGAAGATGATCTTATTGAAGCAATTTACTCGGCTGTTAGAGAGGCTGTTAATAAATGCGATGGTTTTAGAATTCAGGAAGGACAAGAGTTACAGACAAAACTGACAGAATATGTAAACTCCATAAGTGATCTCCTGGAAAAGGTTGATCAGTTTGAGAGTGAAAGGATAAATAAAATTGAAGAAAGGATAAAATCTAATTTAAAATCTTCGAATGTGATTACTGATGTCGATGAGAACAGGTTTGAGCAGGAGTTGATTTATTATATTGAGAAACTGGATATTAATGAAGAAAAGGTACGCCTGGCCAATCATCTTTCATATTTCACTGAAGTGATGAAGGGGAATGACTCCAATGGTAAAAAACTTGGATTTATAGCGCAGGAAATTGGACGAGAGATTAATACAATTGGATCTAAAGCTAACAATGCTCCAATTCAACGGATTGTAGTGGAAATGAAAGAAGAGCTTGAAAAGATCAAGGAGCAATCTTTGAATGTCCTTTAAAAAATGAAAGCATTAAAAAACCCCGATGTTAATCGGGGTTTTTTGTTTAGTTCAATTTAAATGTTATTGGTAGTACCATTCGTTGACGAACTGGACGACCTCTCTGTTTGCCAGGATTCCACGCTGGAGAATTTTTCAACACCCTAATTGCTTCTTCATCACATCCGGCTCCAATTCCTCTTAGTACTTTGATATCACCTAATGTCCCATCTTTTCCTACTACGAATTCCACGAATACTCTTCCTTCCATTCCCATTCTTTGTGCTTGAGATGGATACTTCAAGTTTTTCTGTACGAAACTATAAAATGCTCCAATTCCTCCTGGAAAAGAAGAAGGATTCTCAACTATTTGAAAAATCTCATCAGTTTCTTCTTCCTCAACCGGTTCCTCAAATACAATTTCTTCTATTTCAGTTTCTTCAGTAATTTCAATATCCAAATCCACTTCAATTTCTTCTTCAATTTCTTCCTCATCCGGCACCTCGATAATTTCTACTTGCTTAACCTTAGGTGCAGGTGGAGGTGGTTGTTTTGTAATTTGTACTTCAACAATCTCCTCAATCACATCGTTTACTTGTCCTAAATCCATCAGATCAGACTTTTCATACGATTTCCACTCGAATGCAGCAATTACCAATAATAAACTAATAACAAAGCCAATATTTAAAAACAGGCCTGTTTTCTTTGATAAATCTGCTTTTGGATTCTTCTTTACTTCCATGGTATCTTCATTTATTCATTTCCAAACGTCAAATATAAATACATTGTCTACACAATGTCAAAGTATAGATGCTAAAAAAGTGTAAATTCCATAAAAATATTCTTAATCTTCTTGGAACAATACAACTATTCATAACATCCGAAGGATATTCCAAAGAACAGAAATGATATATGGACTCACAGTGATTTGCAGCACAAAGCGGTTATTTTTTTATGGAATAAAGATAAAAAGTTGCTAAACCAGCCAATGCTCCAATTATATTGGCACTTAAATCTGCATAGTCAAAACCTCTTTTAGGGATAAAGGTCTGGGTATACTCAATTATGCTTCCATACCCTACAGCAATAATTAAACTGGCAGAAATTGCAAAAAAGATTGTGAAAGGCTTATTGATATTAATAAAAAAATTGGCACCCAGGAACGCCAATACCAGGAACATGATAAAGTGAATCATCTTGTCTATTGACAGGAAATTCCAGTCCACTCCAGAAATAACACCTCCCGGGATTAATGTAAGAAGTCCAATAAAAAGTACCCAACCGAAATACAGCGGGGTACGATAAACTTGTAATACTTTTTTAAGTTTATTCTCCAATAACTTGCTTATACTGTTCTGCTGTTAATAAACTGTTTATATCAAAATTGTCATCCAATTTGATCTTTACCATCCATCCTTCGCCATAAGGATCCTGGTTTACCAATTCAGGGCTATCTTCAAGAGTCTCATTGAAAGATTCAACTGTACCGTCAACAGGCATGAAAAGATCAGAAACAGTTTTTACTGCCTCTACAGTTCCAAATACATCTCCTGCACTAAGGGTATCACCTTCAGTATCAACTTCAACAAATACGATATCGCCAAGTTCTTTTTGAGCAAAATCTGTAACACCTATTGTTGCAGTTTCTCCTTCAACTTTCACCCATTCATGATCCTTAGTATATTTTAATTCTTCTGGAATGTTCATTTTAATAATGTTAAGGTTTGAGATTCAAATTTACACTATAACCGTAATTATGCAATAGAATTCTATTGCATAATCTGACGATCCTGATGGTAAACGTCAGGATGTCAGGATACGGGTTTAAAATATTTATATAAAATGCCTCAATAAAGATTGTTGCAATGAATTGTGAAGATAGATTAGCCGTATTGAAATATCTACTGAGCCAGGCTAAATCTTACCTGAACCCCAAAGGCAGATGTTGTTCTTCTAAAAGAAGTTGTTATCCTTGGTTCATTGATGCTTCGTTCATAATAAACCTGAAGTGTAAGCCTGTTATTTAATGCGTATCCAATATTAGGTCTAACCTGGATATTCACATTACCATTGGTGATGGTGTTTACTGATGCTTCTTCACCGGTAGTTGTTTCATTAAACTTCCGTTGAATGGTTTTGGTGTCTTTAATAGTCAGGTCCATTCTAAAGTCAAGATCATTCTCCAGTGTAGTAGTACGTCCCTCAATCTTAAAAGGTAATTTAATCTCTGATTTTGTGAACCCAAGTGAAAGCACCAGGTCTTTGCTATTTAGCTCTGTAACCTGAGTGTTTGATAGGCTAAGGGCGAGGTTTCTTTCTGTTTTATATTCAATAGATGCGTTAAGTCTTGACCTTGTTCGCATACTTATTTTTAATAAGGGAGCAAACCTTTCTGTAATGATCACCTGTTGCATAACAAATTGCGGGACGAATTGACCTTCATCATTTACCTTGCTTGCAGGACCGGTATCTTCTATACTGTTATTTAATAATAATTCATCAGGAGCAGTGTAAAGAAGCGAATTGGTGTAGTTGTTTATGCTGAATGTTGAAGAATAAGCATGTGATATTGTGAAAGATGAAAACTGTTTACGCATAGAGGGCAGTTTCCCCAGACCCGTAAAATCAAGCCGCCAATTAGGAAGAGGTATTGCAGGGAATGAGCTTAACTTAACCTCTGAAGCTGATTTGCCTGTATAAGCTGCGATAAAAGAAGGAACCAGGATATCCTGATCATTTAAACCATAAATATTGCCTGTTTGATCTAAAAGTCTTTGTTCAATAATATACCTGTTATTTATAAATTCTTCGAATAAAGGTGAGACATCTTCCCTGTTATCATTGACAAATGCTGTTTTGATACTCATAAAGGTAATATTGTAGCCGCCAGTACGGGTTGGATTAAAAGAGTGATAAATACCCAATGTGTCTGTAGTATATATTTCCTGATATTGAGAAGTTTTGGACTTCTTCAAGTCTACCTGAATCTTGAAATTATTAAAAGGCTCAATTGAACTTTTTATATTAAGGTCAATAGTTTGTAATTGCTTAAATGGAGTAGACAATCCCGGATTATCAACCAGCCAGCCGTTTTGTCCGGCTTGATGACGTATTGATGGATCCTGACCACCAAGAATAAAATCAACACCAGGGGAAGACCAGGTTGTATCCATACCAAGTATAAATGGGCTTTTTCTGAATCCCGGGAGTGCGGTACCATCTTTTATCCCATAAGTTATATTTACAGACCTTACCATCATTAATGATCTAAGTATAGTTTTAAGTCCTTTATTTTCCTTTTGAACAGTCGTAGTATCCTGGGAAACGGATGGCCTTCGATTAGAACGCCTCCTTGGTGGCGAGTTTATCTTCTTTAAATAGGGTACCTTATTATACAGTTTAACCAAATCAAACTTACCGGTTGCAGAAATGGTTCGTTTATTTTCAATTTTATTACCCAGCGTATCAATCTGATTAAGAGCACCTGAATTCCAGATATAACCCACGCTGTAGCGAAAATCAGCATTGGTCCAATCGGTGATTGGGAGTTTATCCAGGGGTAACCGAATATTGGCTCCAAATGTCTGGTCAAATCGTTTCATTCGGCCAAATCCTTTAAGGTTTTCCAGTATTACCTCACGGCTTTCTGTAGTAATCTCGCCTTCGGGTTCATCGATCAGGGCGTTTGCCCTTGCGTTATAATCAAGTGATATTGCTTTGGTAATATTCCATTTAACACCATAAATCCTATTGAAAGTAAATGATTTTTCAAAATTTGGTGATACTCCTATTGTTGACAAATCCTTGTTCCTGTATTGAGTTTTGATATAGTTTCTTCTTAGTTCACCTCTAATTGAAATATTGGATAAAACCGGATTAAAGTTTATTTCTTTAATAATTTTCAACCAATCCGACTTAAAACCATCAGAATTTTTAAATGGTTCAATGGGTTTGTCTTGCGGATTGAAATTGTAAGCTACTATCCCTGAATAACTTAAATTTTGATAAGACGCCATGTTATAATTACTTCTTGTTTTATCGCTATAGGCGAGAGAGAGAGACAGGTTTTCAATGTTATAAAACCTTTTCACTTTATCAGGGTTAGTGTAATCTTTGCGAATGTTGGTTAGGTTAAGGCTTTTTTGCTCACTAAGATCTATTACTGCTTTTTTGTATTCTTTCCTGTCTTTTTCTGAAGCTATGGCATTTAGACTGCTTTCAAGAGGGATATCTGAATCCAGTGGATCATATTCAGGAGTAACAGTTCTATTTTCATAACTGGCAAATACCGGGATTTTAACTCCTAATTTTGAAGGGAGGAACTTATCGAGATTTACACTTCCGGAGATGTCGTATGTATAACTTGTTTCCTGCGTACGTTCACCTATTTTAGATTGCACATTACCAAAACCAAAAGAAGTGTACCTGCCCGATGCCGTGATATTAGCAAAATCAGCTAATTGCGCATTCATGCTGGCGTTACCTGCCCAGCCAGCCGTGCGGTTAAAATCGGTTACCCGTAATTCATTCGCCCAAATACAGGCATCGTAACTACTTTCATCTGCACTCTCCGGGTTTCTAATACCCAGCATAAGGTTGGTTACAACACTTAGTTTAGGATTACCCACAATGGTAATTTTATAATGCTTATATGTGGTTGCAAAAGGCAAGTCGATTGACATACCAGTGGAATTTCTTAATGATTTTGCTTTGTATAATTCATCAAATGGCACATCGATTTCGTTCTCAGCGGGCCAAATTTCATTTGCAGCCGTTGTACCTCTAGCCGTAAAATTCAAAGGAACTTCAATTTCATAATAATTATCAAAACCTGTCCCCATTCTTAGGAATGCTCTCAAATCACCATCATTGGCATCTAAACTTTGAGCATGCAGAAACATTTTAACCCTGCCATAATTCACAAGGTTCATCTCAACATTCTTAAATGCAGCATGGGCATTTTTATCATCAAGATCATCCACACATAGCTGAATAGATTGTTCGTTTAACCTTCTTTCGATAACCGAGGTATTATCACGATCCCTTATTATGCCAGGGGGCAATACATATGGTATACCTGATTCACCTCCCTGACCATTTTCTTCTATATTAACAACTGAAATGGTAAGTCTGCTATCCTGCGTTTCAGGTACCTCATCGAATCTTTTTGATTCCAGGTTGCCCTCATACCTGCGCCACTGAGAACCAACGAGGCGTAAATTAGCAGTCCTTAAAACTACCGGTTGTGCCCATCCAGTAAAATACATCCTAACATAACGAATGGACTTAAATCCGGAAATATTACCGATAACATCAGCAGGTTGGTCTACCGGTATTCTAAATAAATACCAGCTAACTTCATCTCCATTTATTATGTTAGTTACCTTATCCCTAATGAATCCTTCACCCACCTGCAGTTGGCCTGGTTTAAGGTCTACCCGGTATTCATAATATTCTTCAAGGTCTCCCAGGGTGTTATCAACATTCAAATCCTCATTATCGGGTAATGTAGAACCTGATGGAGTGTAAGGAAGGACGTTATTACTGAGATCAGGAGAATTCTCTTCCAGTCCATTGAAGCTTTTATATCGTTCAAGTATCTTAGTATTGTTATGATCATGGGTTTCGCTCAAAAAGTATTCAAAATTATCAGCTGATGGGTCGCTCTTTAT
Source organism: Bacteroidota bacterium (assembly GCA_039714715.1). Lineage (GTDB taxonomy): Bacteria > Bacteroidota > Bacteroidia > Cytophagales > Cyclobacteriaceae > S012-113. The sequence goes on along the minus strand of JBDLIU010000002.1, from coordinate 33,597 downwards.
CTTATCCAGTGCCGCTGGAACCATGTTTCCTGGAAGGCTGTTAATAAAATCAGAGAATTTGATTTGTTCATCTTCATCATTAATTCCATCAAGGCCAATATCCTGGTAAGTGCGAGCACCCGGTTCATTATTAAAAGCATTATTAATATATTGCTTATTGGTTACATAACCCCAGTTGTTTTCAGTAACATTTTCAGGCGTAATCTCTCCATTGGCAGGTAGCCCGTTTTCAAAAGCCATTCGTCTGTCTCGCATCACATCTTCCGAAACACTTCCCAGGTTGAATATCAGTTCGCCACCTGTAAAGTTAGGTTGTGGGTTTGCACTACCATCCAACACCACACCATTCGGACTGTTAATAAAGGGATCCATCAACCAGAACTCTATATATTCAATATTTGATTTGTCAAAGTCCACTTCGGATTTGATGGCTGTAGTAACACCACCCCAATTGCTTTGAGGATCCTTTAATAATCCCTGTGTAGTGAGATCAGGATTATAATTATAAGGTCCTCTTTCTGTTGGGAAGTATGCCAGGTCGAATATTGGATAATTTGTATTAATAACCTCTAATTGCTTTTGTGTAAAAATCTCCTGAGGTTCTATAGGTCTTATATAGTGGTTGGCAAGATCGACATCGTTAATATTAGGAGGTTTGGCTGCGCCACCGGTTCGATAAAAGATATTGTCAATAACATACCATGATAATTTGGCTCTTTTATAGGAGAATTTCAAATCATCTGTAACACCACCACTGAGGTCGAACCTATTGTCTGAGGTTGTTGGTGTAGCAGCTACTTTCCATGACAGCCAATTGCTTAAGCTAAAAGGAGTAACAGTACTTTCAAAATCATCAATATATGAGGTGCCTTCTCCATTCACAAGATTTGAAGTTCCAGGCATTAACTGTGCGAATTCACCGCTGAAGGTAACCTGGGATAGCTCTTTTGTCTGGATTAATGGAATTGCATCAATAAGTTTGGTTAAAAACCTTGATTCTTTACGATAATTAACATCAAAACCATACTTAGTATTTTTTGGAGGTTCATTACCAATCGATGGCCGTGTGTACAATGGGCGTTCAAAATGATGCAGTACTGTGGCTCCAATAGTAAAATCCTTATTGAGACGATACTCAAAATTTGCGCCAAGCAAGGTCCTGGATTGAAAATTAAACAGATCGGCTTTTTCGTAGGTAACCTTTATAGATTTCCCGGAATTTATAATACTCTCATTGAGGATTTGAACCTTGCCAAAATTATAATCAACAGTGTAATCAACTCCTTCTATTAAAACCATTCCACCAGCAGTTACTTTAACAGAACCCTCTGCTATTTTGATGCCATCCAGTAGAATTTCATTGGATGAGCCGGCTTTAAGAGAACCGGAGAGGAAATACTTGTCTTTGCTTACATCCAGTTGGGCATCTGCTTTGGTAGTACCATATAGTGTATCGTAAACATATCTTTGTATTAGTTCTACCTCTGTGGGTTGAAATATACTTTTCAGATGATCCCCAAAGGGCTCGAGAACAGGGAAGAAGATATTTCCGGTAGCAGTATTAATGGTTACATTATCTACAAAGTCGAAGTTGCCATCTTTTGGGGGATCCCCATTTACATTAAGTTTATCCAGCCCCAGGAGCTCTATGAGGGGGATGTCTTTAGTGTTTGCTCCTTCGTTAATACTTGGATTATCAAGGCCAACTCTATCATCTCTGTAGGTAATCCTCATTTGGAATCCTTCCGAATTGACCTGGCTGGCATTCAAACTATAAACGTTTTTCATCATCAGATCCCAGGTAGGGATTCTCCTGTTAGTTTGGTCTCTTGGTGCAATCTTGCTTGGGCGAAGCATTTTCATAATAATCACCTCATCCTCAGGCCTGTTCGAATAATCTTCAGTAAGCTCACCTACTTTATAATTAATGCCTCTATAACTATATTCATAGGCTACCGCCAGCACCTCATCGCTACTTAATTTCCTGTTTAGTGAAATGTATCCCAGCTGTTCATGAAAAGTATATTCCCGATCCTCCAGTTTCCTTGCTCCATTTATTTTATCATAATGGGTGGCTTTAATCATGCTGTATGGGGCTACCTCTAAAATACCATCTATCTGGTCTACATCCCTGGTGATGGATTGCAAAGCGCTGAAGAGCCGGTTGGCGTCATTTTTATTTGGAACATCACCGGAACCAGGCATCACCTCACCATCTGTATCCTGGTATATTACACGACCTTCTGCCAGGTCCATAAAGGCAACAATGTTTCTTTGCGATTTTGTATCGTTATTCCTGTTGATCACATAAACTTCTATTCGAGTAACTTTTATGCCCGATGTGATCTGAGGGATGTTTTGGAGCCAGTTTTCGTAGTTGTTACGGAAAAAATGGCCCAGGAAAAAATGTCTATTTTCATCATAATCTGATGCTTTAATTTCGAATTCACGACCCTGAACGCCACCACCTTCGATACTTACTTCATCATGTTTACCTCGTTGAGTGGAGGCGATTCCTGTAACAAATAGTTTACCAAACTGTAGTTGACTTTTAATACCAAACAGATTTTGAGCACCTGTCATTAAACTATTGCTCACCGGCATGGTAACATTACCCACTTCTAGTTTCTTAATTATGTCTTCTTCGAAACCTGTAAATTCTACCTTGAGATTATTCTGAAAATCAAAGGAGTTGTTATTGTCAAAATTGGCTGTAACTCTTAGTTTTTCACCAATCTTACCAACCACATTCATACTTATTTGTTGATCGAACTCAAAACCACCATTTCTTTGCTGGGTTATAGGAATGGAGGGATTGTTAATTCTTTGAAAACGGCCACCGAAGTCAAGGTTTACCATTCCCCTGGGATTAATTTCCACATAACTACCACCAAATATTCTGTCAAAAGCAGGGCTGATATAAATTTTAGGGATTAATCTTTTGCCTGAGATTGCTGTTTCTCCATCAACTGCTACAGACTTTTCCTGCCAGTATGATTTTAGTAGGTTCTGAGTTTGATAATTAGAATAATCTTCAAAAGTAATGGAGGTAGGAGGTCTGTAATCAATTGAGCCTATTTTTTCAGTTACAGAGAAGTTAAGGCCCGTATCGAGCTCAAAACTCATGGTCATATTGGCAGGATCTCCATATAATAACGGAGATTGCCCCATGTAATTTGAGAATGGATCGCCCAGACGGTCTTTTTGCACAAAATCCGGTCTGGTTGTAGGATTATATGGTAGTTTATAGATGCTATCCTCCTTACTGATAGAAGTATCTGGAATAGTATCTGCTGGGGCAGTTGTTTGTTGGGCATAGCTGAATGTTCCGCTGAAAAGGAGCAGTAATATAGGGACCCATAGCTTAGGTTTATTCCAGTTATGCAAATTTAATAATACCAACAGTGGTTAAGTATTAAGAAGCTTGTAATGACTTCTTGATTAATTCCTCCAAAGTAATGTTGTTTTCTGATTTACGAAGTACAGAATCTATACTTTTTTGTGCTGCACTTCGATTTATTCCCAGCATCACTAATGCTGACAACGCTTCAGAACGCAAATTATTATCAAGATTATTAGATATTTGGCCAGATTCGGCAGGAATTCCTTCTTTAAGAATTTTGTCTTTGAGTTCAAGAATTACTCTTTGTGCAGTTTTAGCCCCAATGCCTTTAATTTGCTGGATTAAACTAACATTTTCAGAGGCTATCGCAGATTTTAATTCCTCAGTACTTAATGAAGATTGCATAATAAGAGCTGTACTGGGGCCAATACCAGATACTGAAATAAGATTCATAAAGAATAGCTTGTCTTCCGTGGTAAGAAATCCATATAATGCCTGGGTATCCTCTTTTACGTGAAAGTAGGTATAGAGCAAACAAGCTTCTTCGTCTTTGATCTTACTAAAAGTAGCCAGTGAAATAAAAATGTGGTAACCGATGCCATTGACATCGATTACCACATGTGTTGCTTCTTTATGTATTAATTTTCCTTTTACAAATGCAATCATTTAATAGATTTATTCAGAATTTGAGAATGTATTACTGCAATAGAAGCAATATTAACAATTTCTCGAATAGAACTACCTAATTGTAGTATATGAACTGGTTTTTTCATACCCATAAGTATTGGCCCAATACCATGTGCACCACCCACTTCCATCAACAATTTGTATGCTATGTTTCCGGATTGAAGGTCTGGGAATATAAACGTGTTAGCACCAGTTTCTACTAATTTACTGAAAGGATACATCTCTTCCTGTATTTGGTTATTGAGTGCGACATTGGCTTGAATATCACCATCAATTATCATATCAGGGAATTTATCACGAGCCAGTTTAACTGCTTTTCTTGCCTTCTTTGGCACTTTGCCTTTTGCATTACCGAAGTTACTATACGAAAGTACTGCAATATGTGGTTCCTGATGCAGTAATCGAACTGATTGTGCTGTTAAATCAATAATCTCAACCATATCCTCTGCACTTGGTTCTGCCTGAATGGTGGTATCTGCAAAGAAATAGTTTTTGTGTCTATGAGAAATTACAAACATGCTGGATACTTTCTCATATCCATCTGCCACGCCTATGATTTGAAGGGCAGGTTTCACAGACTTAGCATATTCTTTTGTAATTCCACTTACTAGTGCATCCCCTATACCGTCATGTAGTAACATATTACCCAAATAATCACGGCTCTGCATGAGTATCAAGCATTCTTCATAGCTGAAACCTTTACGCTGACGCATTTCATAAAGCTTTTGTGCATAACCCTTAATTAATTCCTGAGTCTGTGCTTCATTCATGTCATAAACTTCACAGCCATTCATATCCAAGTGGAATTCATCACAGATTTTCTTGATCTTCTTTTTATCTCCTAATAAGATTGGAAAAGCAATACCCTCGCGCTTGAGGATTTCAGCAGCTTTAACAACTTTATAATTATCTCCAGCAGTGAATATCACTCGTTTAGGTTCATTCTTCGCTCTTGATATTACACCAGACATGAGTTTTTGGTCGATACCTAACCTTGATTGTAATTCCTGGTGGTATTTTTCCCAATCTTCAATTGGCTTTTTAGCTACACCTGTATCCATAGCGGCTTTAGCAACGGCAGATGAAACTCTGGTTATCAATCTTGGATCGAGAGGTTTTGGGATCAGATATAATTTTCCAAATTCCAGATTCTTATCATGATATGCTCTTTTAACTATTTCAGGTACAGGCTCTCTGGTCAGTTCGGCCAAAGCATAAACTGCGGCATGCTTCATTTCTTCGTTGATAGCTGTTGACCTAACATCAAGAGCTCCTCTGAAAATAAATGGGAAACCAAGCACATTGTTTACCTGATTAGGGTGATCTGAACGACCTGTTCCCATAATGATGTCATCACGGGTTTCCATGGCAAGTTCATATTTTATCTCAGGGTTTGGATTGGCCATCGCAAAAACGATTGGATTACTGCCCATACTTAATAAATGTTCAGGCTTGAAAACATCTGCTGTAGACAGACCAATGAATACATCTGCATCCTTAACCATTTCTCCCAGAGTTTCACATTCGGTATCTCTTACAAAATGCTCTTTAGAAGGTGGCAGATTAGTTCTTTTTTTGTTGAGGACACCCCTGCTATCCAGCATAAAGAGGTTCTCCGGATTAGCACCTAAGGCAATATAGAGTTTGGAGCAGGAAACGGCAGAAGCTCCTGCACCGTTTACCACTATCTTAACTTCGTCAATCTTCTTGTCAACTATTTCAAGCGCATTGATCAAGGCAGCAGCTGATATGATCGCTGTTCCATGCTGATCATCATGCATTACAGGAATATTCATTTTTTCCTTAAGCTCAGTTTCTACCTGAAAGCTTTCAGGAGCTTTGATATCCTCGAGGTTGATGCCACCGAAGGTTGGTTCTAGTGACTTAACAATTTCGATGAGTTTATCAGGATCCTTTTCATCGATTTCAATATCAAACACATCGATTCCTGCAAATTTCTTAAAGAGAACACCTTTCCCCTCCATTACAGGTTTCCCGGCTGCAGCTCCAATATCGCCAAGGCCTAATACTGCAGTACCATTTGATATAACAGCTACAAGGTTTCCTTTGGCGGTGTACTTATAAACATCTTCAGGATTTTTTTCGATTTCTTTACAAGGCACTGCAACCCCTGGGGAATAGGCAAGGGCTAGGTCAAGCTGGGAGCTTAACATTTTTGTTGGGACTACTTCAATTTTACCTGGTATATCAAACTCATGATAATCCAGTGCATCTTTTTCCTTAATGTCAATCTTCATCGTTTTGTAATTTGAGTTTTCGGCTGAAATACAATTTTTTCTTCAGTCGAGGTAATTAAATATTCATGGTTTCAAAATAGACACTCACACATTAATGAGTGCAAAAAACCCAAATCAATGATTTGGGTACGCAGTGCAAAAAAATAGAATTAAGTATTGTTGTCTGTTTGTTTTTTATCGGGTGTTTTAAAGGTTTTAAGTATTACATCAAGTTCACGTAATGGTTCTCTTTTACTTTTTCCAGGGCTTACCACAAAACCATCGAGATAATATAGCCTGTTAGTTTCTTTGTCAACGAAGATGTAACTGATAAATGATCCACCCAAAGTTTTTGTATTAGATTGCCATATGCCTCTAATTCTCTTTGCATATTGACCATACAACTTTGTAGTAATAAATTCAGTTTCAATATTCATGGTATCAACCTTGGTATATGTTTCCGGATTTTCAGGATCTTCAAATATATTATTCAAGGTTATACTGTCACGGAGCCCGATAAGATTGTGGTTTTCAAAGATCATATCATCAGTATAATCGCGATATGTAACAAAAATATTTTTATCGATCTCACCTACACTTCGAATCCAAAAGAAGGCTGAGTCGTCAGCTTCGATCCGGTAACCATTGGGAACTCGTAATGAATACCCATATTTTTTTGTCATATAGTTGCTAACGGATTTTTCTTCTTTGGAGACATACAATGAATATAATAGTCTTTCATTTTCTTTATTATTGAAGAAATCTTGAATTAGATCTTTGTTATTGCTTATTCTTTCTACCAATTCTTCTTCTGTATTGGAAAATAAGTATAGTACTTCCTGGCCGGATGCATAAATGTCTTTCTGTGATACAATAAACCGGTCAGGATTATCCTGAATATAATTTTTTGTCAGGAAATTCCTTACAGTTTTTCCACCTTCAGTTTTACTGTCCATGGTAGCAACAAAAATTATGTTGCTTGCCTTGTTAAGAACAGAATTAAATAATGTTGGTTCAATATATCTTACCGTAAATAATGACTCCGGCCTGGAAACTCCAGGCAGGTCATCATGCAAGGTTTTACGCATAACATCACCAAGAGAGCCTTGCCACTGAACAGAATCCATGAGCAGAATTATTTCCCCGGGTTTGCCGGAAGATTTAACTAATAACCTGCTTGAATTTTCATCTATTTCACATGATAGTAAAATTGCAGAAATAATAATTGTGAGGGCTATTTTTTGCCAGATGAGCAGCTTTTTCATACCATGAAATTAGTTGTACAAAGATAGTCAAAAATACTCCTTTCATACCTGACATAAATCAGGTATTAATTAGAGGTTTATCAAATATTATCATATGTATAATTCGATTTTTCTTTAAAGACACATCGTCCTTAAAGAATCTTAACGTAGCTATGGAAATTTCCGGATTTTTATGCCTTGAATTGGCTCAATTATACTATTGCCTAATCTATTATTGACATTTCAAACACTAGCCGATTATTAACTTTTGTCCAGGCGTTATTCTAGAATTTTTCAGGTTGTTCAGTTTCTTGATTTTATCAATATCCAACCCTTTATATTTCTTCGCAATATCCCATAAAGTATCACCTGGTTGAACGGTATAGATTTTCTTTCCTGTATAATCGATGGTGATTGGATTTACTGGTTTTTTGGAGGCTGCCACAGCTGGTTTTGTGCCGGGATAAATCCAAATATCAAGGCGTTGTCCAATTCTGATCATATTACTGTTTAACCTATTCCATTTTTTTATATCTGACACTCTAACCCTGTAACGCTGGGCAATGGTGCCCAGAACATCACCACTTTTAACCCGGTATACAATTTTATCGCGTCCGAATGTGCTCCCTACGGAATTACGTGCTTTATATTCAAGTTCTTTTTTGCCTTGAGCAGAGGCAAGGGTAATGATTTCATTTTTATGCTCCTGGTACAATGAGGATTTATCAGAAGGAATTCTTACCGGATAAAACTTGCCATTAGTTTTAATCCCGTAACGTTTGAGGTTAGGGTTAAGGAGTTTAATGTCATCATAACAAACCTCAATTTCTTCAGCCAGCACCTTTAAATTCATGAACCCATTTACCATAATGGTATCGCTAGCCATCATATATTCATGCTCGTAGGTAAGAAGGTTATGTTCTTCAGCATACTTGAAGGCATAAACTATGGCAATGAATTGCGGAACATAAGAACGAGTTTCTCTTGGCAGGTACCTGTAAACTTCCCAGAAACTTTTTTTATACCCCGACCTTCTTATTGCTTTGCGTACATTGCCTGGTCCTGAATTATATGCTGCAAGGGCTAGCTCCCAGTCACCAAACATATTATATAACATTGAAAGATATTTGCAGGCAGCTTCAGTCGCCAGGTATGGGTCGAATCGTTCATCAATATACCAGTCCTGATGAAGTTTATAAGATCGGCCGGTATAAGGCATGAATTGCCAAAGCCCACCAGCTCCAACCCGCGATATTGCCTGAGGATTGAGCCCTGATTCCACAATAGAAAGATACTTTAGCTCATCAGGTAAGCCGTATTTGGCTAGAAGCTCTTCCATAATTGGGAAGTACAGCGTGCTTTTATTGATTACATTTTTGGTATAATCTCGATTTTTAACAATGAAATAGTTAATAAAGGAATATACTTTCTCATTAAAGTTAAGTGTTATATCTCCTTCAACACATTTTAACCTGTCCTCTACCAGGTCATATGAATAATCTTCAGAATATGCGTCAAACTTAAAATAAGTTGTTTCCTGTGCCAGTACAGTACCGGTAAGTAACAGAAGCAGTATGGTTATGCTGTTTTTCACGTTCAATCAAGTGCTAATATATATTTTGCTGCTTTATACAACGAATTTTCATTGAATTCATTGGCTGAAATATGCAATCCTATTGGCAAATTTTCAAATTTTTCTTTAAACGGTATAGAAATAGCAGGAATTCCAGCTAATGATGCCTGTACTGTAAACATGTCTTCAAGGTACATTTCTACAGGATTGCTATGTTCAACACCAAGCTTAAATGCTGTAGTAGGAGTTGTAGGGGACAGTATAAAATCATATTCAGATAACACCTTACTGGTATGATCTTTTATTAAAGCTCGCATCTTCTGTGCTTTTGATATATAGGCGTCATAGTATCCCTCACTGAGAACAAAAGTGCCCATCATAATACGCCTTTTAACTTCCGGGCCAAAGCCTTCTGATCGACTATTGGAAAACAAATCATTGAATGTTTTACCTTCTTCAGATCGATGTCCATATCTTACCCCATCATAACGTGCCAGATTTGATGAAGCTTCAGCCATGGTGAGCAGGTAATATGTAGGAAGGACATACTCCTGCAAGGGGAAAGATGTTTCATCAACAATATGTCCTTTGCTCTTTAGCATTTCTATCAAATCGGTGAATGCTTTGGAAACCTTAGAATTTAATCCTGAGGTCAGCAATTCCGGGTAATAACAGAATCTTATGGGATCACTTAATTCTGTTGCATCCGAAGAGTATTCATTGCCGGAAGATGTGCTGTCCTTTTCATCTTTGCCAGCAATTACTGAGAGTACTTTTTCATTATTTTCTATGGTATCGGAAATAATTCCAATAGTATCGAAAGAAGAAGCGTATGCAAGGAGGCCACTTCTTGAAATACGTCCATAAGTTGGCTTAAGTCCAATAACACCACAAAATGCGGCTGGTTGCCTTACAGAACCACCTGTATCTGTTCCCAGAGAAACACTACACATTCCCATTTGTACAGCTACTGCTGAACCACCTGAGGATCCGCCGGCAACATATTCAGGATTTGCGCCATTTTTTACAGGCCCATAGGCAGAGTTCTCGCTGGAAGAGCCCATTCCAAATTCATCACAGTTTTGTCTCCCAATAATGATAGCATCTTCGTCCAGTAATCTTTGAACTGCTGTTGAGTTATAGATTGACTCATAACCTTTTAATATTTTGCTGGCTGCTGTTGAGGAATGACCTTGATAGCTGATCATGTCTTTAATACCAACAACGAGGCCTGCTAATTTGCCTCGCTTGCCACTGGCAATTTTTTCATCAATTTCTTTAGCAAGTTCCAATGCTTCATCTTCGAAGACCTCTATGAATGCATTGAGATCCCGATATTTCGAGATGTTTGAAAGATAATGCTTAACTAAATCAATACAGGATAAGCTACCTGTAGCTAATTGTGCTTGAATAGAATCAAGCGATTCATATAGGGGCAAGGCATCTAGCTTTTTGAGTCGTCCTTAACGCCACCTTCTTCGATCTCATCTTTGATCTCTTTTGTAGCGTCTTTGAATTCTCTAATTCCACGACCCATACCTCTAGCCAGTTCAGGAATTTTTTTAGCTCCGAACAACAGTAATATGGCGAAAAGAACAATAAATACTTCTGGGCCACCCAACGAAAATGCGAATAATGTTTGCATTAGCTCAAAATTTGATTTGAATTACAAAGATAACTATAAATTGGAATATCAAGGTTTAAATAATGAAAATGGTGTTAAAAAAGGGTCATCTTTTCACTAACCAGCGTTCAGGATCTAATTTTACAGCTCCATTTTCCTTTACTTGCCAAATTTCAAAATGGAGTTCTGTTGTTCCATCACTATCAGTGAAAATCTTCCCTATTTTCTCCCCATTGCCTACTATCTGACCACTTTTTACATAAACTTCTGTAAGCTTGGCATAAACGGTGTAATAATCACCATGTTTAATAATTACAGCTTTATTAAAACCGGGGATAAGTGCAATTTTTGTAACTTTTCCTGTAAAAACCGCCGTTGCTTCGGAGGATGATTTGGTTTGAATTTCAATGCCTGGGCTATTGCGTTCAACCATTTTTAATACAGGATCCCGGCTTATTCCGAATGGGAGAGATACGAATCCTTCTGCTGGCCAGGGGAGTTTAAGTTTGTTTTTTGAAAAATCCTCAGATAAAGCTACTGAGCTAGCATTAGCCGCTGTGGCCGCTCTTGCTGCCTCTTCAGCTTCGCGTCTTATTATATCATTAATAAGTTTATCGAGGGCTTTAATAGATTCACTTCTTTTTGCTAACTCCCGTTTTATTTTAGTTTCTTCTTTGCGTAGTTCGGCTACTACATCCTGCTCAGTCTTTTGCATAGAAACCAGCTCTGTGTTTTCATCCTTCTGAACTCCCATCAAAGCACTTTTTTCTGTTTTTGTTGCTTCAACACTTAAGTTCTTATCAAGTAGACTCTGCTGAACTGCTTTAATCTGCTCTACTTGTTTATTACGAGCATCACTATATTGCTCCAGATAGGCCATTCTCCTTAGAAGTTGATTGAAAGATTCGGAAGAAAAAATAAAAGTTAGTTTATTCTGTCCACTTCGTGCTTTATAGGCAGCATAAAGCATGGCACTGTATTCTTCCTTCAAGGCACTGATATCTTCTTCCAGTGAACCAATAACCTCCAAATTAGACTCAATTTCTTTATCCAGAAGAGTTAACTCTTCTTCCATCCCTCTAATTAATTTTTGTCTGACGGATATCTGGTATTTAATGGCATTCAGCTGCCCAATGCTAGCTTTTCTTTTGGTGGTAGTTTTTTTCAGGGTTGCCTGAGCTTCTTTTATTTTTTTCAGGTTTTCGGTCCTTTCTTTTTGCAATTGTGCTTTTGTCTTCTGTTGTGCATAGGACCCAAAGGCAACAGAAAAAATGAGTAGTAAGAGGAAAAATAATTTACTTCCTTTCATATCTATCAGGGATACTAAATGGGAATTTTAATGGTTTATCGGGTGTTTCAACTTTAGCATGTTCTATTGTCATTTGTGTCTCTAATTGGCCGAATTCATTATGGTGAAGTAGTGATATAAAAGCTGAAAAGGGGAATGCCTGCTCCTTTATTTCTCTAAAATCTTTATAGAGCAACTTCAATTCATTATCTGTTTCTTTTTCTGTAACCTGAATTTCAACCAATTTCATCTTGGCATCATCAATATAATTATCAATAAGGATATCATTTATGTTTTGTCTGATAACATATTGATGGTTCTCACGCTTAATAGATTGTTCTTGATGATCAGGTTTGGGCATATTACCGACTATCATTGATTGTATCAGGGCAAAATCAATCGGAAAATTAAATTCTTCAGCCACTTCATTAAAACTAAAAATGCTATATTCTTTTTTAACCCTATTTAAAACATAAACAGAATCTTTGGTTATTATTCCCCTCATTCCCTGAACACCTAATGCGCCTGATAAGTTGAACCAGATAATGCTGTCTTTCTTAAGGCGCAATACCGCAGTAGCTTCGGTAGTTTTATGTTGTTCCTTAAGCTCTACTTTTGATTTGATTGAAAGATAATCAAATTCCATTTGCTGGACATCTAATGATTCCTTATCATAAGTCCTGGTAAACATAGCAAATTTACTTCCACAAGATGTTACCAGTGGAAGCAGGAAGATTAGCATTATTAAAATGCTATTGAATGAGCTTTCGCTCTTTAATTTTCTGATCAATGTTTTCAATGTTTTTATCTAATTCACGAGCCTTTTTCCATTGCTCAACAGCTTCCTCAACTTTATTTAGCTTATATAAAACGTCACCGAAGTGGTCATAATAAACGCCCTCATCTACACCGCTTGCAATTATCTTGCTAAAAATGCGTTCTGCTTCTTCCAATTCTCCAAGCGCAAACCTAACCCATGCATAAGTATCCAGGTAAGTATTATTATCAGGGTTATTCCTGATTAAGGTTGTACTCATCTTTTTTGCCAGGTCCAGCTTCTCTCCTCGCAAAGATAAATAATAGCTGTAGTTATTTAATACAGGAAAATTGAGTGGGTCAATTTCCAGAACTGCTTCATAAGCTTTATCTGATTTTTCGTATTCTTTCAGCTCATGATAGATATCTCCCAGGTAGCTATTAATCAGGGTTAACAGTCCCTTGTTGTTGGAAGCTCTCTTACTCCCCATCTCAAGCATAACGGCTGCTGATTCATGATTGTTTTGATTTTCCTCTACGATTCCATTTACAAGGTAAATCCAGGCTTGATTCGGGAATAGTTCCAAAGCTTCTGATGCATGTTTTGCCAGCTCTTCCTGCCGGTCTAACTGAAGTTCGAGGTTTAAAAGATTCTGCCAGACAGAGAAGTTTGAGGGATCCAGTTCCACATATACTGCATATGCATCAGCTGCTTTCTCAGTAACAGCTTTAATTTCATCTCCGGTTACAAGTTGTTTTTCAATGAAGGTACTGTAAACATCACCTGCTATAAGGTATGAATTTCGATTATCAGGATGAATATTTATTATTCTATCGACTAATCCGGGGATTATTTTCTCCAGCTGAACATTAGGTAAAAACACCATATACTTCATGATGGTGTTGATCTTGGCATTAATAAATAGGTCAATATTAGAAAATGCCAGCATTAATTGATTCTGGAAACCTTCGAAATTGTTTTGTTTCCAATAAATATCAGCTAATTGGAGCCTTGCTACAGCATAGTCTGGATTAGTCTCAAGTAATATTTCAAGTTTTCCGCCGGCTTCTTCGAGCCTATTATTTGAGGATAAAATCTCTGATTGCATAACCACATACCTTGGATTATCCGGATATTTTTTTATTAATTGTTCGCTTTCCGCAATAGCTTCATCAAGTTTATTCTGCTGTAGGTATACTTTTTGTTTTTGAAATGAAATCTGTTCTGTCAGACCAAAAGCCTTTTCTGCTCGATCATAGGTATCTATGGCTTTGTCAAAATTTTGCTGGTATATATAATTGGCTGCCAAATCCAGTAAATAATTCTCTGTACCAGGAATAATTCGAATCATGTCTTCATAATACTGTGCAGCTTTTAACAGGTTACCAAGGTTTGTCTGTATGTCAACAGCCAATAAGTAATAGAACTTATTTTTCGGGTTTATGTCAATAGCTTTTGTAATATACCCGGCAGCTTGTGAATATTGTTCAGTGACATTATTTATGTCGGCCAATTTGTAATAGAAAACATCATTATCAGGATCGAGTGCTAAACATTTGTTAAGTAGCACAATAGCCTGAGAATAATTTTTAAGGATATAAAGCTTTTCGGCTTCTATGAATTGATATTCAGCCTCCAGATCGATTTGCTCCTGTGTTGGTTTGGTGTTTTGCTTACTTTTCTTCCTTTGCGCAAAAGATGAAACATTCACCAAAATGGTGAATCCAATAAACAGGGATATTGCAGATAATTTTTTCAAAATAGGGTTGTATGCCACAAACCGACATCATTTTTTCATGCTAAATATACGCAAAGCTGCATGAAAAAAATGACATTGAGGTTCCCTCTGGCAGTTTAAAATCGTTTTTTCAGAGGAAAGGCAGCAATTTCAATACCATTTCCAGTTAAAGGCTTCCTGGGCTACCAAAACTACATGCTGCTCTCTCAGAAGAGTCCAGTTTATCAACTGCACCTCATTGTTGACTTATTGACGATTTTGATTTTTATATGATCTATGTATTAAATGCGTTAAATATTTTTTATTAAGTTTTTTCTTTCAATAAAATAGATAATAGCCAGGATAACGATCGGTAGAATTATATTGAAGGCTATATCTATACTTGTAATATCAAATTGTATGTAGTAGCTCAATGTAACAATAGTTATTAGTGCTAACGAATAAATAATTAGGGGCTTGAATTTATAAGGAACAGGAAAATACTTTTTACCGCTGATATAACAGGCTATTGTCATAGCAAGGTATGATAATACAATCGAAATGGCACTGCCAAGTATACCAATTCTTGGAAGCAGAAAATAATTGCCCAAAATTCCGACAACAGCTCCTATTGCTGTGAAAATAAGTCCAAAATAGGTTTTATCCTTTAGTTTAAACCATATGGATATATTTATATAAACCCCGAAAATCAGTTTGCCAAACATGATTATTGGAACAAGGTATAGAGCAGTGCGGAACTCCGGCTTCCTTAAAAATATTGGAGCTATCCAATCAATGTTAACACTTACAGCTACTAGCAAGAGTAATCCGAATATCACAAAGTAATGTAGTGTTTTAGCGAACAGGGCAGGGGCTTCCTTGTCTGCCGATTGAGAAAAGAAAAATGGCTCCGCTGCATACCTGAATGCCTGAATGGCCAGCAACATTAAAGCTCCAAGTTTAAATGTCTGAGTGTATACTCCCTGGTTGCTTAATCCATCTGCGGCCCACTTTGCTACTACAATTTTGTCAAGATCACTTACAAACCATCCTGCAATACCGGTAGCAACTAAAGGCAGTGCATAGGCTAACATAGGTTTATAGATTTTCCATTTATAGCATAATCTGAATTGCAGGAATTCCCTTGCTAAAAGAGGGAACAGAAGGAGGTTACTTAAAAGGTTAGCAATAAAAATGTATTCTATATTAAAACTCGGGTTATAAACACTTTTTACGAAGGGCTGTAATTCAACAAGATAATCTCCTCTAAGTATAGCAGGGAAGACAACAAGGAATATTAATTGTAATCCTATATTGGCTATAATGGCTGTAATTTTCGCAAATGCGAAATAACCAGGCCTGTTCTCAATTCGAAGCTTAGCGAAAGGGATTGCAGTTAAACCATCAATGAGGATAATCGCTGCTACAAGCTGAATGATGGTAGCATTTGATTCAGAGAATGTGGGTCCCACTACAAAATACCCAAATGCAATATCATTTTGCGAAATACCAAATGCAATAAGAAAAGAAATAATGATTACAATGGTTGATGCCGCATGGTAAGCGGTTCCGGTGAGTCCTTTCGTACTGAACCTGAAAAAGGTAGTCTCCATGCCAAATGTAACTACTATAAGGAGAAAGGCTAATGTTCCATATAGTTCAGAGACTACACCCATTTCTTCCAGCACAAATACAGATGTGTGCAGCCCTACCAGGAAATAATTGATAATTCGCCCTAAAATACTGCTTAAACCGTATATGGCGGTTTGGCCTGCAAGTTGTTTAAGCTGATTCATAGGGTGGTAGGATATTATTTAATTACTTGCCTGAGAAGTCTGGTTTTCTTTTTTCAAGAAATGCAGCGGTGCCTTCCTTAAAATCTTCAGTATTACAACAACTTGCAAATGCATTGGCCTCTGTTAAGTATCCATTTTCTCCCGATTTATCAGCAGCATTGGCACTTGCAATCACCATACTAATTGCTATAGGTGCTTTGCTCATTATCTTTTGCAATAGTTTTCTGGCCAATGCTATCATATCCTCTTGTGTTTCCTCAAGATGATTTACCAGTCCAATTCTATAAGCTTCATTTGCATCGATTGAATTACCTGTCATCATTAACTCCAAAGCTCGGCCTTTACCAATAAGTTTTGTAAGGCGTTGCGTGCCACCATATCCCGGAATGAGGCCCAGGTTTACTTCTGGTTGTCCGAACATGGCTGTAGCACTTGCTACCCTGAAATGGCAAGCCATGGCCAATTCGCAGCCACCACCCAATGCATAACCATTGATAGCAGCCACCACCGGTTTTTCAAAGTTTTCAATTATAGCAAAAACTTCCTGCCCATTTTCGGAAAAACTTCTCGCATTGACATCATTGAGGTTCGCAATCTCTGTAATGTCGGCTCCGGCCGCAAAAGCTTTTTCTCCACTCCCCGTTAATAAAATACTTCCAACCTCATGATTATTTGCAGCTTCTTCAAATGCTTGTTTTAGCTCATTGACCAGTTCGATATTTAGTGCATTTAATGCATTAGGCCTGTTAAGTGTAATAGTTTGAATTTGATCAGACAGATCAAAAGATAAATGTTTATACTTTCCCATAGGTAATAAATATGATCAAATATACATTGCTCCAAATTAGCAAGCTAATACCAAATTAAGAATCTATTGGGAGGAAGAAGTATTAATAAAGGTTACATTTTAGTATTAAAAATGATTAATACTAAATAGATTTGCAGGTGAATATTTCCAATGCGTAAGAATAAAACATATTTTTTCATTCTATTGTTGCTTGTCCCACTGTTGGTATTTGCAGCCGCAACAACCTTGAATAACAATGGTAATTGGAGTGATACCGCTATCTGGTCGGGAGGAGACGTTGGTGATAACATTAATGATGTTGTAGACTGGAATAGCAATATAGGCACTGTAGTTATTCAAAGTGGTGAGGATTATACCATTGGAAACATGGATATGAATAATGGTAATACACTTACCATTAATTCCGGAGGAAATCTTGATATAGGAGATGGTTCCAATCCTTTTAGTTTGACAACTGGTAATACTGCAACAATTAATGTAGATGGGACACTTGAAATTTGGGGAGATCTTAATGTAAGTAACACTCTCATCCTTAATGTGACGGGGTCTGTGATTGTTCATGGAGATGTTAATATGGGAAATGGAGCTTCAATAGACGTGTCCGGAGGAATGACAATTGATGGTGACTTGAATGGAGGAACCAATACTGATGTAAATGTTGATGGAGCATTAGATATTGGTGGAACGATTGATGTTGATAATGGTTCTGAATTAACAGGCGGAGGAACAGTTATTACTGATGGAGGTTGTCTTCCTACCAGCCCGCCAGAATTCTGTGATGCCGCACCTCTGCCGGTAGAATTAATATTCTTTAATGGACGGGTAAATGGCTCAATGGTTGAGTTGAAATGGGCAACTGCTATTGAAGAGAATGTAGACTATTTTGCAATTGAAAGATCAATTGATGGCGTTGATTTTAAAGAGATCACTCAAGTGAATAGTAAGGGTTACTCTTACTCCCAGGTTAATTATAGCTATGTTGATAGATTCCCGATTATTGGCAATTCCTATTACCGCTTAAAAACAATTGACTTTGATGGCTATACTGAGATATTTGATTACGTATTCGTAAAAACTGATTACGAAAAGTATCATGCCAGTGTATACCCGGTGCCAGTAACTGAAGAAATATTAAATATCCAACTGAATTTTGATGTTGGTGATAATGCCTTTTTAGTTGTTTATGATAACAAAGGGCATACGAAATTAAGCTATGATATAGATAGCTGGCAAACTGTCGTAAACCTTAGCAGTCTGGAGCCTGGAAGTTATCTGGTGAAAATCATTACAGATAAGTCCACTTTTGTAAAGAGAATACTCGTAAAATAGGCTGTTTTACAATTCAATTCAGGATTAATTTCATTTAAGGGTCTTCCCTAAATCAAGACATTATTCCCATTTTGGGAAATTTGTTAAATATATAGTGCCCGTTAAACCATTTAGCGGGGCTTTTTTGTCTTGGCACGGTTATTCTACTATACTTATTGGTTTTGGTTAGATGCAGACAAAATTCAAAACGATGAAGATTGTTTGCCAGCAAGTCCCGGACGCCCGTTCGGGCTTGCTTTCTAAGAAATTAAAATTTTGAGTTTGGATTGATTTTATTAGTTGGTGATTTTTAGAGTCCATAGATTTTTTGCAGGTTAGTATTTGATTAATGATTGAATACTAACCTTGCGTGGACAAAAAATTATTATTTATTTACCAACGAGAAGCTTTTCCAGATTTTCAAGCATAATATTAACCAGTTCATTTAAACCAAATTTATGCTGCCATCCCCAGTCTTTCCGGGCTTTACCATCATCAATAGTCTTTGGCCAGGAATCAGCAATAGCTTGTCTGAAGTCAGGGTTATAATTGATTTTAAAGTCAGGATAACTTTCCTTGATCTTATTATAGATTTCTTCAGGGCTGAAACTCATGGCAGCAAGGTTATAACTGGTTCTGACCTTAATATTTTCTGCAGGAGCATTCATAATAGCAATTGTTGCATTTACGGCATCCTCCATAAACATCATTGGCAAGTATGAATCTTTTTTCAGGAAGCATTCGAAATTTTCATCTTGAATTGCCTTATAGAATATATCAACTGCGTAGTCGGTTGTGCCTCCTCCCGGGAGGGATTTATACCCAATTAAACCAGGATACCTAAGGCTGCGCACATCAACACCATATTTCTCGTGATAGTATTCGCACCATAATTCACCCGCTAACTTAGAAATACCATAAACAGTATTAGGGTCTTTTATACAAATTTGCGGGGTATTATCCTGAGGAGTTGAGGGGCCAAAAACACCAATAGAGCTTGGCCAATACACTTTTATTTCAGGGTTCTCTTTAGCAAGGTTGAGTACATTTAGGAGTCCCTGCATATTGAGCTCCCAACCCAACTGTGGATTTTGCTCTGCTATAGCACTTAGCATAGCAGCCAAATGGTAAATTTCATTAATCTGGTTTTTTTCAACAATCTCCCTCAACTTGTCTGCCTGCATTACATCCAGAATTTCAAATGGGTCACAGTTATCTTTTGGTTGATTGATATCTGTTGCCAGTACATTTTCATTACCATGTATATTTCTTAAGCCAACAACCAACTCTGCCCCTAACTGGCCATTGGCACCAATAACAAGAACTCTACTCATTTCAATATGTTTTGTTCAAATTTACGTCTGAAAATTGTTACAATAAAACTAATTAATGATAGAAGGTAACATTCATTTTATCTGCTTATTAGAACCATCTTTTTTCTATATTTGTTTAGGAGCAAATCCTGAATTTATTTTAGTAAAATTTAATAGATAACCTGCCATGTACGATAAAATAAAACCACAATTACAAGCAACACTCGAAGAAATAAAAAATGCTGGACTTTATAAAAATGAGAGAATAATAACCACGCCTCAAGGAGCAGATATCAAGACTGATGACGGAAGTGAGGTGATTAATTTTTGTGCGAATAATTACCTGGGGCTCTCATCACATCCTAAAGTTATTGATGCAGCTAAGGCAACTATAGATACACATGGGTACGGTATGTCTTCTGTAAGGTTTATTTGTGGTACCCAGGATATTCATAAAGAGTTGGAAAATAAGATATCTGAGTTTCTTGGGACAGAGGATACTATTCTTTATGCAGCAGCATTTGATGCTAATGGAGGTGTGTTTGAGCCACTTTTAGGCCCTGAGGATGCAATTATTTCAGATGCATTGAATCATGCCAGTATAATTGATGGAGTCAGGTTGTGTAAAGCAATGCGGCACCGATATGCTAATAATGATATGGAAGATTTGGAAATACAACTTAAAGCTGCTGATGAGGCTGGCGCAAGGCAGAAGATTATTGTAACTGATGGCGTCTTCTCTATGGATGGTAATATAGCCAAACTTGATGAAATTTGTGATCTTGCAGATAAGTATGATGCTTTGGTGATGTCGGATGAGTGTCATTCAACCGGTTTTATGGGTGATACAGGAAGAGGAGTCCATGAATACAGAGGTGTTATGGGTAGATTGGATATTATAACCGGCACGCTCGGGAAAGCCCTTGGAGGGGCATCAGGTGGATTTACATCAGGAAGGAAAGAGATAATTGACTTATTAAGGCAACGATCAAGACCATACCTGTTTTCCAATACAGTAGCCCCTTCAATTGTTGGAGCTTCAATTGCAGTTTTCGATATGCTGAGTGAAACCACTGAGCTGAGGGATAAATTAATGAACAACACAAAATACTTCCGTGAAAAGATGACCGAAGCAGGATTTGATATTAAGCCGGGTATTCACCCGATAACGCCAATAATGCTTTATGATGCTGTCCTCTCACAAAAGTTTGCAGAAAAGTTATTAGAAAAAGGGATCTATGTGATTGGTTTTTATTACCCGGTGGTGCCTAAAGGCCAGGCACGTATAAGAGTACAGGTTTCTGCTGCACACGAACAACACCATCTGGATAAGGCCATTGCA
This sequence comes from Bacteroidota bacterium, assembly GCA_039714715.1. Classification (GTDB taxonomy): domain Bacteria; phylum Bacteroidota; class Bacteroidia; order Cytophagales; family Cyclobacteriaceae; genus S012-113. The sequence goes on along the minus strand of JBDLIU010000002.1, from coordinate 12,560 downwards.
GCATTTACTGAAGTAGGCAAAGATCTGGGGGTAATCAAATAAGTAAAACCGGATAACATAGGAGGAGGAATGGTGAATATATTTGATTTTTCTCGAATGTGGGTTAGGATTGCTTTTCATTTTTTAATCTTTTCTGCAGTTGCCGGACTCTTGTTAAGAGTAAGCCATGTTATAACAATTCCAATTAACTATAAAAACATCCTCCATACCCATTCCCATATTGCGATTCTGGGATGGATGTACCTGGCTTTTGCTGCTGCATTAGTTAGGGAGTTTTTCCCCCATGAGCATATCCATTTTAGAAAGATTTTTGTAGCAACATTGGTAACTATCATAGGGATGATAGTTAGCTTCCCATTTGAAGGATATGGTGTTTTTTCGATTTCATTTAGTACCCTGTTTTTGTTTGCCTCGTATTGGTTTGTTTATGTCTTCAGTAAGAAATTAAAGAGTAAGGGCTCCTCAATAGCAAATGGGTTTGCTTTTTGGAGTCTGTTCTATTTGGTGCTTTCAAGCCTTGGCCCCTGGGTACTTGGTCCGATAAAGATTCTTATTGGTTCTCACAGTATTGAATATAACCTTGCTATTTACTATTATTTACATTTTATGTATAATGGTTTTTTAGTACTTGCCTCTTTTGCTATTATTATTAAAAAGCTGGAGAATGAAGGTATTGCCTATTCAATAAAAAGGGCAAAGTGGTTTTTTAAGCTCACAGTGTATGCAGTACTACCTCTTTATGCACTATTTACCCTATGGATTAATCCACCTGCTTGGGTTTATATAATGGCAGTCATTGCTGCATTTTCTCAGGTAGTGGCTTTAATGTTTGGCTGGTCAACTTTGATGAGATTCAAGAAATCAATTAGTCGAAATTTTTATAGAAACATTCTTGTACTGGTACTGATAGCTTATCTTACAAAAGTTGTAATGCAATTGTTTGCTTCATTTCCTGCGATGGCAGAGTACGCTTACAACACAAGAGTTTTTACTGCTATTGGTTATATCCACCTGGTAATGCTTGGTTTTCTGACTTTAATACTTCTGATCTATTTTGTTGATTCAAAACTATTTTACAATTCGAATTTTGTAAAACTTGGATTTGTTATGCTAATAATGGGGATAGCCCTTAGTGAGAGTATTTTATTCACCAATGGATTGTTAATCTCCTATAAAGGAATATCAATCAGCAATTATTCCCAATGGTTGGTAATGGCAAGTTCCCTTATGCCAATAGGTTTAATAATGATCTGGATTAAGCAGTTTAAGAAGGATTATTAAACTAGTGTTTCAGAAATTTGAATGTTTTGCTGAAATCAGAAGGGGCATCCTTAATTGATAACAGGTAGTAGCCGGGAGGAAGATTTCTTACATCAAGTCGATATTCATTGTCAGCTGTCTCTTCGATCTCAATTTCAAATTTACTACCAATTATATTGTACACTACCAATTCGGTTTTAATTAGTTCAGATTCTTTAATGCGTACATTCAGAAAATCTACACTCGGGTTTGGGTAAATTTCAATCTTATTCTTTTGAGAAAGGTATTCATTGCCAAAAGTAGGAAAATCCTGTCCAGCTTGCGCTACTGCACCAAGTGACATAACCAACATTCCTATAATCAGTAATATATTTTTCATAATTAGTTATCAAACACAATATTAAGACACAATAATCTTGCCGAACTTGCGTTTACAGCTGATTTTATATTAATACGCAATAGTATTAAAAAGGTTACCTGTCAAATTTAAGAAAAACTTTGCTAAGACCATTTATTATGTCAGTTGCAATCAACGAGGTCTGGCTTTTATCTTCTGCAGCAATGTCCCCGGCCATACCATGAATATATACACCGGCAGCAGCAGCATCTTCTGCAGTAAGTCCTTGTGTTCTAAGGGCAGTAATTATTCCTAAAAGCACATCTCCACTTCCTCCTGTAGCCATTCCGGGGTTACCAGTACTGTTGAATTGAACTGTTCCATCTGGCCTGACAATTGAGGTAAAGGCTCCTTTTAACACAATGATAATATTGTATCTTTCAGCCAATTCACAAGCTTTGTCAATTCTTTGCCATTGATTATCTGAATTCCCTGCCAGTCTGTCAAATTCTTTTAGATGGGGTGTGATAATTGTATTTTCAGGAAGAATTTCTAATAATTCGTGATTTTCGGAGAGAATATTCAGTGCATCTGCATCAAGTACCAGGTGTTTATCATTTTTTCTCAGAAAATCGACCAGGCCTTTTACTGTTTCAGGTTTTATATCCAAACCAGGACCTATGCCAACTATAGTGGCTTTATCCAAAACATTAAAATCTTCTATAAATTTTTTGCCGGGCTGATCTAAAACCATTGCCTCCGGAACCGAAGTTTGCATTATGTTAACACCTATTGCGGGGACAGTTATGGTTAATAACCCTGCTCCAGTGCGAATAAACGCACTTGCAGCCAATTCCATAGCCCCCATCTTACCATAACTACCACCAATCAACTGTCCATGTCCAAAAGTGCCTTTATGATCAAATCGCTTTCGAGATGGCAGCAAAGATTTGATTCTGGCCTCTTCTATATAGGTATATTTTGTGTCTAAAGTATTTATATAATTCTTATCAAGTCCAATGTCTACAACATGCCAATCTCCGACAAATTGATAATTACCAGGCATAAAAAACGAGAGTTTGGGAGCTTGAAAGCTTATGGTTTTATCAGCATTTATAATGGCTCCATCTGGAGCAGGTAAATCTGAGAATAACCCAGAGGGCAGGTCTATAGCCACAACTTGTGCTGATGACAGATTGATTGCTTCAATTACTTTCGCATAAAAACCGGTAACAGGTCGTGCAAGCCCTGACCCAAAAATGGCATCAATTATTGTACTAAAGTTTGAGAAGTCAATTATTTCCTCTTCATTCCTGATATAAACTACTTCGGTTAGTTCAGATATCCTCAAAAGATTTATTTGAAAATCTTTTGAACCTCCTTCTTTAGGTTGGATTACAATGGGCTGAACAGAATATCCTTTACTAAGGAGAATTCTTGAGACAGCCAGCCCATCTCCACCATTATTCCCGGTGCCACAGACAACACCAAGCTTTTCTTTTGGATCGAAATTGGGATAAAATGCTTCTACAAAACGGTTAGATGCTCTCTCCATTAAGTCAATAGAAGGGATGGGCTCATTTTCTATCGTAAAAGCATCTGCTAGCCGGGTCTGTTCTGCATTTAATATCTTCATCATTCTGTTCCCAGTGAATCCACTGGATTTACGATAGCAGCTTTATATGATTGATAGCTAACTGTTATCCAGGCTATCAGCATCGCAGCTGCACCTGCTATAACAAAGGTACTAATACCAATTGAAGTTTTATAGGCAAAACTACTTAACCAGTTTGTCATGCTGTAGTAGATAATAGGTACAGCAAGTACTAATGAAATGACAACCAAAATGGTGAAATGTTTTGATAATAAGGTCACTACACCCCAAACAGAGCTACCAAGCACCTTTCGTATTCCAATCTCTTTTGTCTTTTGATTTGCAGTATACGCAGCTAATCCAAACAGACCTACACAAGCAATGAAAATTGCTAGTACTGCAAAAACTCCAAATAACTTTCCCGAAGCCTGCTCTGCCTGATATTGATCATTAAGACGAGTATCTAAAAAATCGTATTTATATGGTTGGTTTTCTGTTAACATCAACCACTTTTTCCCAATTTCTTTAATTGTTGTGGGAATATCTTCTGATTTTAATTTAACAGCATAATTGAAGTTAAATCCAAATGTAGATTCATTGGCTAACAATACTAGTGGTGTGATTTCATCTTTCAAGGACATAAAGTGGAAATCTTCCACAACACCAATTATTGTTAGAGGTATTTTAGCAGGAGGATTTGTTTGGTTACCATAAATCTTTTTTCCTACAGGATCTTCAAGTCCGTAAGCTTTAATTGCTGCTTCATTAAGGATTATTGATAGTGAATCCTCGAAATCTTCCGAAAATAGTCTTCCCTCTTTCAATCTAAGATCTAATACTCGGCATAGGTCTTCATTGCCATTCATTGCTTTGGTGGTAATTACCTCATCATTACCTTCCAGTTGAAACTGAAATCCAAAGAAAAAACCTCCAGGGACTGTGCTGCCAACACCCGCTGATTTAACCCCAGGTAATGCCTGCACCTCATCTCTGAAAGTCTTCATTTTATCACCAAGTGCAAAAGCATTATCAACAACTAATATTTGTTCTTTATCAAATCCAAGGTCTTTACTTTGCATGAAAAGGAGCTGTTTGTAAACTGTAATGGTTCCACCAATAAGTGCAATGGAAGTAGTAAACTGAAATACAACTAGTGCATTTCGTAACCAGGACCCCGATTTACTTGTAGCCATTGATCCTTTTAATACATAAGCAGGATTAAAAGATGAAAGGTAAAATGCAGGGTATATTCCTGCTAATAGCCCAACCATTACGGCAAAAATTACAATTCCTGCTATTAAAGTAATATCTATTAACTTCAGCGTTAAGGTCAGGTTGGTAAGATTATTAAACGAAGGAAGAACAAGCTGTAAGATAAGAATGCCCAATAACATCGAGATTAAAGAAATAACCACTGACTCTGCTAAGAATTGTGCTATTAATTGCGATTTAAATGAACCAAGTGTTTTTCTAACGCCAACTTCTCTGGCACGTTCTGTGGCCCTCGCTGTAGCAAGGTTCATGAAATTGATACAGGCAATTATTAATATTAATACGGCAATGGAAATCAGAATAAAGACAAAAGTCTTATTGCCACCACCAACAAATTCGCCTTCTATATTTTCCGGATCAAGATGGACGCTCGTGAGGGGTCTTAGGTAATACCTGTATCCATTTCCGGCAGCGACATAGTCTTCAAAGGAAGTGCCTAAAGACTGCTCAATTTGTGCTGCTGCATAGGTTTCGACCATACCATCAAATTTGCTTTCAAGAGCTTTGGGATTAGCTCCATTTTTCAGCATTAGATATGTATGTGTACTAAAAGCGATATAATTTATATTCTCAATAAATGGCAGTCCATTTAAACATCCAATCATTGTAAACTGAATATGCGAATTAGGTGGGGGATCTTCACAGACACCTGTTATATTAATCTCATTCTGACCGATTCGTAATCCTTTTCCAATCACATCTGATGAACCAAAGAACTTAATTGCAGTAGACTCTGTAAGTACTACATCTGTTGGCTTTTTAAGCACCTTACCAGGATCTCCTTTTAATAATTTAAATGAAAAAAAGCTGAAGAAATTGCTATCTGCCTGGATCAGCCTGCTTTCTTCAAAAACCTCTTCTTCATTGTTATCTTTAATTACAGTTATCCCAATTGCATTATTTCCTCCGCCTAGCACTCTTACTGCTCCAATTACTTCCGGGAAGTCTTTCACAATAACTTCAGCATAGGAGTGAGGTATAATAGAATAAAATGTATTGTACGTAGGGTATATTCTCTCCAATGTGACTTTGTGTATTCTGTCATTGTTTTCATGAAACTTGTCGTAAGAGTATTCGTGGGATACGAACATCATGATTAACACTACACTTACGATACCTAGAGTTAGTCCGAAAATGTTAATAAATGAATAAACCCGATTTCTGACCAGGTTACGAAAGGCGATTTTAATATAATTAGTTAACATGGTATTTTGAGTTATATGAAAGTTAACGAAATCATTTCGGAAAAGGCTGATTTTTATTCAATATCAAATTGCATTTTCTATGAACGGTTATAGCTATTCAGCTTTGGGAACACGCTAAATTGGAATAGTTTAGTAAATCATTTTACGAAATCCTGAATAATGAAAATAAGCGGATTTACAATGGGTAAAAATGTAAGCAAACTTTATTACCCAATTAAACAAGCAATAGAGTCAATCTTACCAATCTGCGATGAATTTGTTGTGGCTTTAGGTGACAGTGATGATGATGATACTGCAAGGGAAGAGATACTAAGTATTGGTTCTGATAAAATAAAAATAATTGATACAGTTTGGGATATTGAAAAATACTCACGTGGAACTGAGAATGCTCACCAGACTGATATAGCCCGGGAAGCTTGTACGGGTGACTGGCTGTTTTATGTGCAAGCTGATGAGGTTGTTCATGAAAAATATCTGCCCATAATTAAGGCTAAATGTGAAGAATTTCTTGATGATCATGAAGTGGAGGGATTACTTTTTAACTATAAACATTTTTGGGGTGATTACGATCATTATTTTAAATCAAAAGGCTGGTATGGCCAGGAAATAAGAGTGGTAAGAAATCATCCAGATATTCATTCATTCTGGTCGGCACAATCGTTTAGGCGAATACCTGATTTTGATTATGTGGACTACAGAGAAAAAGAGGGCACATATAAACTAAATGTAGCAAAAATTGATGCGGAAATATATCACTATGGATGGGTGAGGCCTCCACACCTTATGATGAATAAGCAAAAATCGCTTACGACCATTCATAGCAATAAAGAACATGCAGATGCAATCTATAAAGACAGGGGAGTAGAATTTGATTATGGGCCCTTGAATCTGGCGAAGAAATTTGATGACACCCATCCAAAAGTGATGAGTGACTGGATAGCAAAGTTTAATTGGACTGATAAACTTTATGATAAAGGACCATTAAGAACCAGGGCTAATAAACTTAAACATGATAAGCTAAAATATAAGATTGTTGAGTGGTTAGAAGACACCTTTAATGGAGGGAAACAAATTTTAGGTTATACTAACTGGAAAGTCATAAGGAAGTAGGAATTGATGTTTATCATGCTATTTTAATCAAAGATTAAGTAAGTTTGAATTGTGCGTATTGGATTTGATGCAAAGCGACTTTTTCTAAATAACAGGGGATTGGGAAACTATGCCCGAAATCTCCTCTATGGTCTTGTAAAATATCACTCTGATAACGAATATTTTCTGTTCACACCACGGGTAAGTAATGAATATGTATCTCCGGGTTTAAGTAATAGCGATAATGTTCATGTTAGAGCTCCTTCTGGTATAATGAGCTTATCTGGTGCTTATTGGCGATCAGGTAGACTTGGGAATCAAATGAAAAAGGAGAGTATGGATGTCTTTCATGGCTTATCCCAGGAATTACCATTGGATATTAGGAAGGCAGGAGCTAAATCTATAGTCACTATTCATGATATGATATTCCTGAAGCATCCGGAGTTTTATAATCCTATTGACAGATGGATTTATTTTAAAAAGGTAAAGTTTGCTGTTGAGAATGCGGATACAATCCTAGCTATCTCCAACCAAACCAAAAATGACTTAGTTAATACTTTTAAACTAAAAGAAGAGCGTATTAAGGTAGTGTATCAATCCTGTAACGAGGTTTTTTATGACAAGCGTACAGAAAGAGAATTGGAAGAAGTTAAGCGCAAATGGGCATTACCAGATCAGTTCATCTTATATGTGGGGGCGCTTAATGAGAATAAAAATGTATTAATTATCCTCAAAGCTTTGAATCAGCTTAAGGGTAAACTGGGCATTCCTTTAGTAATTGTTGGTTCGGGAATTGAGTATAAAGAAAAACTAATTGAGTATGCTGCCAGTAATAATCTTTCACATCAGTTGATTTTTGCTCATGATTTGGCAAGCCCATCTCCGCTTGAGCTATCCTCATTTTATCAATTGGCCTCTGTCTTTATCTTTCCTAGTTTTTATGAAGGATTTGGGATACCTGTTCTTGAATCACGATTCAGCGGTACCCCTGTTATAGCATCGAAAGGAAGTGGGCTCGATGAAGCCGGAGGTACCTCAACATTATATTTTGATCCAACGGAAGAAGAAGAGTTAGCCGAATTAATTGAGCAAGTAATAAAAGGCGAAGAGATTTCAGATAATAACGTGGATACCTTTCATATAGAAAATAGTGTTACTCAATTAATGGAAATATATAATCAGCTTTAAATTAATGATGATGAAGGTTGGATTTATATATTTTGATGAAATTCAACACATACATCATTTTTTATCTCCTGCAGTGGAACTTTCCAGGATGCCGGGATTTCAAGTTGATATACTTACCTACGAAGGAAAGCATGAATACTTGATGAGCCTTTTGAAACTCATGGGTGGTGACAGGCTCAATATTGTTCAACATGAAACTTATTTTTACAGGAAAGTAATCGAAAAGATAACCGGGAGAAAACAACCAAGTGCCTTATATCTATACAAGAAACATTTGAGCAACTTTTTAAAATATGATGCTCTTGTTTTTACTGATCGGACTGCAGGTGAAATACATATACATAAGCAGCAATCAATGAAGCCATATCTTATTCAATTAGGCCACGGAGCAGGTGATGGTATTTATGGGTATGCGGAAGCACATAACATGTTTGACCTGGTACTCGTCTCCGGACAAAAAAAATATGAAAGGTTAAATAGTTCTTTCCCACACAGAAACTTTAAAATAGACGTTACAGGTTATAATAAATTTGATGTAGTAAAAAAAGAATTCACTAAGCAGGATTTATTTGGGAATGAGAATCCAATTGTACTGTACTCACCACATTTTAAGTCAAATTTATCTTCATGGCATAGTGACGGGATATCGATTCTGAACTATTTTAAAAATAATAAAGACTTCAATTTAATATTTGCTCCTCATTATAACCTTTTTAACAAAAAGGGAGCAAAAGAGTCACGGGATAGTATTAGAGGTTATTTGGGCACCCCTAATATTCATGTTGATACCGGAAGTATCAATAGTATAAATATGAGATACACTTTATTGTCTGATATTTATTTAGGAGATGTGTCTAGTCAGGTTTACGAATTCATGATTAAAGCCAGACCTATTATTTACTATAATACACACAACATTGATTGGGAAAATGATGAAAGCTATTTAATGTGGAAAGCAGGGAAAGTGATTCAAACAATAGATGAACTAGACCAGGCACTACGAACTTTAAATGAATGGCCAAAGGAGTTTGAGGATGAGCAAAGAAGACTTTATGAAATTACGTTTGACGAAACAGAGAATACTGCAGGGGTAAGAGTAGCGATGCAAATAAAAGAGAACCTTAACCTATCCTAAGTTCTTGTTAAAGAAAACAGCATTTTCTCCAACTGAATCCAGTTCCACAAAATCAAACTCACTCAGTGCCTTTTTTACAGTTTTTGATGAATCCGGGCGTGACCTGTCATGAAACTCAATCACCAGGTATTTTACTTTTGGTAGCCATTGGCCGTAGTTCTCTGAAAATAATTCAACCTCAGCTCCTTCGATATCTACCTTGAGCAAATCAACCTGACTGAGGTTATATTGTTCTATGATATCAAGAATCGTTATACTTTTTACGGATATACTATTTTCATCTAATTTGTTATTCACTTTATAACCCCATGGGCTGAAACCTTCTTCGATGAATTTAAGTGTCTGATTTTTATGCCACACACCAGCATTTATACAATTAACCTGACTATACTTTTCAGTGTTTTTTTTCAATAATTGGAAATTGCTTGGAGACAATTCAATTGAGATAATCTCTGCATTTGCATATTTATTAGCAAAATAAATAGATGCTAATCCAATATTTGCACCTGCATCTATGATTACTCCAGGGTCTTGGAGTAGGTGGAAATTATAATCATCATGAGCAAAGATGTGTTTGAAAGTTGTTACATCAGAGGTGTTGGCCCTTAATGAAAACCTGTGTTTTAAAGTATTCAGCCCAATATTTTTGGTAATGCCAATTTTAATTCTGACAAAAGCCACAAAACCGGAGAAACTATGATTTTTTATTAATCGACCTAAAGTATTTGAATATCCCAAAGAATAAAATTATATGTTAATAATATCTGGTGTTATTTAGAAAGACTAATTAATCACACATTATTTTCATTAAAGCAATCAGATAATGTATTTATATCCTTATCTCCTCTCAAAATGGCAACAGTATCTTTTTTAATGTTCCTGGTAAGATAACCTGCTTCTTCCAAAAATGTAGCCGCTTCTTTTTTGTCCTTATCTGACAGAATCATGTTTTCATATACAATCACTCTGGGTTTAAGTTTAGGGACATTAAACATTTTTATAACCTCAAAGTCATAACCCTCTGTATCAATAGCTAAAAGGTCAACATTACTGATATTGTGTTTTTTAAGTAATGACTCAGGAGTAATTGTTTCAATTGCCTCCTCAGTAATATAGTCTTGACGATTTTGAGGTAATTCAATGCCAGACTTTTGTGCATGGCCAGCAACGTGACCGGAATCAATGGCTTTTTCTAATACATCTCTGTCAAAAGTGGTTAATCCTGTTGCCCATCTTGCATTGCTAAAACTTAGTTTATACATGTTTCGTGTACCATTTGAATTATCAATAGCACAGTTGTACGGGATGATTAAGTTTGACTTTCGATACAGTTTTTTCAGATAAGTTTCAAAAACATATGGCTGTGGTTCAACTAATATTCCCTTCCATTTATCTCTTTTAATGAATTTTACATATGGATCTCGATTATACCCGTCATTAGCTCCAATTTGCACAACAGTTAAGCCAGCATTTGCCTTGGAATAATTATTTAAAAAGCAAGCAAGCGAATTTTCTTTGGGGGTATAGAAATATTTATGATACAGATTAAAGATTGAGCTTTCTGATGCTATTAAATTAAATACAAATTTTTTGTAACGATTGTCTAAACGTGTTTTTAAATTCATTTTTCTTCTTTAGGAGAATGTTATTCAGTTGGACAGGTAATGCCATGAGTACAATAAGTAAGGTTGTTTTTAAGGGTATCATTTAAAATATCATCATTTTTATTTAACAGTTTCCTGTCATTTTCTTCATGATAAATATGAAACTGAACGCCACCCAGTCTGAGGTTTCTTTTATATAACCCAACATTAGTCAACCTCGCAACGAACTCACTGTCTTCACGACCCCAACCTACAATATTTTCATTATAACCATTTACCTTATAAGCATTTTCTTTCCAGTACGCCATATTGCACCCCCTGATTCCATTGATTGATTTTTTTTTACGAGCAAAAATTTTTTTAAGAAATGGAATTCTTACCCCATTGAAAAAGTTAACTGTACCTTTCATAAAAATGTTGGGCACTTCAATCTCATTTTTAAAAAGACGATCAGATATGGTATCGTTTAACAAGACCCTGCTACCTCTTACGAAACTGCCTTTTTTTGCAAACTTCGCATGATCATATATGAAATAGTTGTTCAAATAAATATCACCATCAATTTGGATGATATAGTTGTATCTGGCAATTTTCAATGCTTCATTTCTTGATTTTGAAAGTCGGAATCCTTTGTCTTCTATCCAGCTATGGTGAAGAGGTACCGGAAAATCCTTCTTAAACTCATTAATGAGTTTTGCAGTTTCCTCTGTCGATCCATCATCAGCAATAATGACTTCATTTGGTAATAAATACTGTCTTTTTACACTTTCCAGACATTGTTTTAATGCTTCCGGCCAGTTATAGGTTGATATAATTAATGAAACACTTACATCTGTTTTTTCTTTATTGGATTTAGTCTTTTTCCTAAGTCTGGCCATGATGGCTTTTGAGTATTTAAGGAACGTTTCAGTAGAAGATAATATTGCAATAGTAAATCCATGCCACCTGTCAAGGAAGCCAAGTCTAAAAATAAATCCATACCAGAAGCTCCATATTGGGCTCAGCAAGGCTTTCAATATTAAATAACCTATACTAACGTGCGACAGTTGTTTTGAGCCTATACTTGACAGATTATTCACTTGTTGCAAATGAGCCTTAATCGATTTAAATGTATAATGATAAAGAACACCCTTTATAAGAGGGGCATGTTTATTTTTATAGGGTTTGAATAATGCATGTGGTTCTCTGCCTCCCCACTCTCCTGTGCCTTTTCTGAACACCCTGATTATTTTGTCAGGGAACCAGTGCCCATGTTTGATAAACTTGTTAACATAGAAAGACATCCTGTTTATCGTATAAGCATTATGTTCAGGGTTCTGCTTAACCTTTTGAATACTGCTGATCAATTCATTCGATAATACTTCATCAGCATCAAGTGCGAGAATTAAATCATAGGTTGCTTTATCGGTAGCATAATTTTTTTGCTGTTTGTATCCCTCGAATTCGTGCTCGAAGAATTTAACGCCATTATCAATACAGATTTGTTTAGTGTTATCAGTTGAGTATGAATCAACCACCACAATTTCATCAGCAACTTGCCAGGCAGCTTCGAGGCATGCTCCAATATTTTCAGCTTCATTGAATGTTATTATGGTAACTGACAGCTTCTTTGGCATTTCAAGGTGAAGTTTTCTACAAAAGTGCTAATTTTGTATGTCCAAAATAGAAAAATTAAGATTTATCATGGTTGATACACAACAATACAAAGTAAAAGACATTTCTTTAGCAGGTTGGGGTAGAAAAGAAATAAAGTTGGCTGAGGCCGAAATGCCTGGTTTAATGTCATTAAGAGAAGAATACGGAAAGAGCAAGCCATTGGCTGGCGCAAGAATAGCAGGATGCCTGCATATGACAATTCAGACAGCGGTTTTAATTG
>JBDLIU010000001.1:0-59567 GCA_039714715.1 Bacteroidota bacterium | reverse complement strand
TGGTAGTAGCTTTACAATAATATTTTCATTTCTTAATGCCTGGAATAGATCCCGATTGTTAGCTTTCTGGCATCGTACACTAACTATTGCAGAGGAAATTGAATCATCCGAAGGACTGATAACTTCCAAGCCATTTATCTCAGAAACCTTTTCCCTGCAATAGTTGGAAAGCATCACTACCTGTTCCTCAATTTTATCCAATCCAATGCTCATCAGAAAACTTAAAGCCTCACCTAATCCAATGATAGTCGCTACATTTCTAGTTCCTGAAGATGCAGAATAAGAAGCATAACCACTGTACGTAAATACAGGTTTAATCCTCTCTTGCACATTCCTGTTAATATATATAATGCCGGTTTCCTTTGGGCCTAACAACCATTTATGACCACTTGTAGCATAAACATCAGCGCCCATTTTACCTAAATCGACCTTTATCATACCTGGAGCCTGTGCTCCATCTACAATAAATAATATACCTTTCTCCCTTGTAATCTTTGAAATCTCCTCAACAGGCATTCTCAATCCTGTAATGGTAACCACATGACTTAATAAAAGCACTTTTGTATTTGGCAAAATTGAACTTCTTATTAATTCAATAATCTCCGCCTTTGATTTTGCCGGCATGGGCATCTCAATCTTTCGCAATGTAGCTCCATTTAATTGAGCCATATATTCCAGCCCTACTTCTCCCCCTCTGTGTTCATTGTTTGTGGTTAAAATCTCATCGCCCTTATTTAATTTTAATGATGCACCAACCAGACTAAGGCCTTCCGTTGTATTTCGGGTTAATATTATATCCTCTGCTTCCACATTAAAAAAATCAGCAGCAGTCGATCTCACTTTTTCCATTTTCTTCCCCAGCTCGCCCCAGTTCATTACCACAGGGTTACTCTCTAGTTTATGGGTCATATCACGTACTTTATTTACAACCTGCCTGGGTGAGGGTCCCAGGCTTCCTGTATTTAAATAAACAAGGTTCTTGTCAAGCAGGAGCTGTTTCCTTAATAATTTAAATACATCTTTACCTTGCTTTGAAGACAATTGATCAATCGTATTCATTCCTTTCGGACTACCAATAACAGGCAAGGAAACAAGTCCGAGCAGACCTGCAATCGACTTCTTCAAAAATGTCCTTCTTTGGTTCTTTGTTATAGTTTTACTTTTCATCATTCGTTAATATTGTATTTAAAGTTAAATAACAATACTCGATTTCCTATGAGCAATAAATTCCTAATTCTACTGACCGTTGTTTTTTTCGTATTCAATATTGCCTGTAATACAGAAAGCACAGATAAAACTCAACCAAATATTATATATATCCTCGCAGATGACCTTGGGTATGGTGAATTGGGAGCATATGGGCAGAAATTAATCGAGACACCTAATATTGATCGCTTGGCAGTAGAAGGTATGCGATTCACACAACACTATGCCGGGGCTCCCGTATGTGCCCCCTCAAGGTATGTTCTATTAACAGGCAAGCACCTTGGTCATGCTTACATCAGAGGGAATGATGAGTGGGGTGAACGTGGAGAGGTCTGGAATTTCGAGGCTGCTGTTAATGATCCTAACCTGGAAGGTCAAAGACCAATACCAGCAAACACCAAGACTATTGGAAAAATACTTCAAGATAACGGATACACAACTGGTTGTATTGGAAAATGGGGGTTAGGTGCTCCTTTTTCAGAAGGAACCCCAAATAAACAGGGATTTGATTTCTTCTACGGATATAATTGTCAGCGACAAGCACATACCTACTACCCTAAACACCTGTGGAAAAACGAAGAGAAAGTTTTGCTAAATAATCCTTTAGTGGCTCCCCACACCAATCTAGACTCATTGGCCGATCCTTATAATCCTGAATCTTATTCCAATTTTAATCTGGAAGACCTATCAACAGAATTAATGCAAAATGAAGTATTGGATTTTATTGAACAGAATCAGGACAAACCGTTTTTCCTGTTGTATGCTAGTCCAATACCTCATGCACCGTTACAGGCGCCAGATGATTGGGTTAAATACTACCAGGAAAAATTTGGCAAAGAAGAGCCCTATCTTGGCAACAAAGGTTACTTCCCAAACCTGACTCCCAAAGCCACCTATGCGGCTATGATTTCTCACCTTGATGAACAGGTAGGCGAACTTGTAACTAAATTAAAAGAATTGGGCTTATATGAGAATACCATCATTATATTTTCAAGTGATAATGGCCCTTCTTATGCCGGAGGTGCCGATCCTGTATACTTCAATAGTGCCCAGCCCTTCCGGGGTGAATATGGACGTGGCAAAGGATTTGTATATGAAGGTGGAATACGGGTACCAATGATAGTTAGCTGGCCAGGTAAGATTGAAGCCGGATCAGAATCTCAACATATTTCATCTTTTTATGATGTGCTGCCAACTATCTGCGATCTGTCGGACAGCGATTCCCCTGACAGTATAGACGGTATTAGCTTTACCCCTACTTTATTAAACAATACTAGTCAGAAGACTCATGACTTTCTGTATTGGGACTTCCCTGAATATGGTGGACAGCAGGCTGTGAGAATGGGTAAATGGAAAGGAGTTAGAAGGGATATTAAAAAAGGAAACCTTGGAATTGAACTATACGATTTATCTAACGATATTCTTGAAGAGCATAACATAGCTGATCAACATCCTGAAATTGTTAAGAAGGTTGAAGACATAATGATGCAGGAACATACAATTGCAGAAATCGAGAGGTTTAGAATGCCTGCCTTAGGCGATAAATAATTTAAAATGCCAACGATTTAACGTGCTGCTTGGGTGTTACTCCATATTTGCGTTTGTAAGCAGCAATAAAATGACTTGGATTAGAATATCCCACATGTGTTGAAACTTCTTTAATTAACAGTTTATCTACTGTTAAAAGTTTTTGAGCTACCTCCATTCGATAATCAGTAAGAAACCCATATACTGTATTGTGAAAAACAGACTTAAATCCTACTTTCAATTTAAATTCATTAGTCCCCACCTGTTTAGCAAGCATTTTTAATGAAGGTGGATCTATCATATTTTCAATGATAATGTTCCTTGCTTCCTTAATCTTATTCATCTCGAAAGCATCCATTACATATGGACAATTATTCTCAGCCTCTTTAACAGATTTGGGTGCGTCCATATAAAGAGATAAAAATTCCATTACCTTTCCTTGCTGGTATATCTTCTGAACATTCTCCCTCTTAACACCATTAAAGAATTGATGAATTATTACAGCTATACTGGGAGTCTTTTCTTTATCAACGAAGAATCTCTTCATTTTATAGCTTTCGATAAAGGCATTCATTTGCGCTTCATCTTTACCAAAAGAGCTGCCAAATATTTCGTGAAGCGCTTTCATGCTAATGACAAATGAAAAGACCTCAGCCTGGGATTGCAATTCGATATTAATAGTAGAATCCGAATATGGATATGAAAACATTACAAATTTCGAGTTGCTTAAAGCTATCTTCTGATCAATATTATCTGCAGATAATGAAACATTTCCTGTTACTGAAAAGAAAAAATGAATCATTTGCCTACTATGGAGTAAGGAAATCTGATTTACATCGAAGTCATTATTAATAAACTGATAAGCTCCCAACTCTTCCGAAATCATGGAAGTTTGCAAATCTTCATCATTTAAAACTTTTTGTAACGATTCTACACTTTTTCTTATCATTTCAAGACAAATCAATCCTCAAAAGTAATAAGAATTAAGTTTAAGTAGAAGATTCTATTCTTTATACTCCAGCGGGTACTTTTTATACTCAACTGGTTATCCCGGGATTAGCATGATAAATAATTTTGCCACACTAAATTTTCAATTCTAAAGGTGGATCAATTTGGTTTATTACTAGTTGGCTAAACCCTCAAGAGAGCATTTAATGTTCCTTGAGGGTTTGTTCTAAATGGTTCTTATATAGATTATCCCTACATTTGCCTTGTAAATAAATTAACTATGGAAAAGCAGATTATTACCCCTAACAGGTCCTTAACAGATAAAACTGAACAAATATTAAATGACCAAATAAGTCTTGAGGGAATATCATCTTCTTATTACCTGGCTATGGCCTCATGGTGTGATAAGAAAGGTTATTCCAACTCTGCTGATTTCTTATACAAACATGCTGAAGAAGAAAGACAACACATGTTAAAGATTTTCCATTATGTTAATGATGCAGGGGGGCATGCAATTCACTCAGATATTACAGGAGTACGTTATGAGTACGACTCTCTAAGGGAAGTCTTTGAATCTGTTCTTAACCATGAAATAGAAGTTACCAAAGCTATTAACATTCTTGTTGATCATTGCCTGAGTATAAAAGACTATGCTACCTATCAATTCCTGCAGTGGTACGTAACAGAACAGCGTGAAGAAGAGATGATTGCACGAAGAGCTGTCGAATTATTCGATATAATTGGTGAAGAAGGCGTTGGCCTTTGGACAATAGATATTGAGATTGGAAAGTTAGAAGCCTTTGCTGCAGAAGCCGCACCCGATAATCAGGCTTAGCTAATCTCGCTGAATCTTTTATAACATGTAATGGCAACTTTTTTTTATTATCTGCTGATAAAACCTTTATCATTACTCCCACTACGTATTCTATTTATTGGATCAAATATTATCTATTTTTTTATTTATAGGATTACCGGATACCGAAAAGAAATTGTATTTACCAATCTTAGAAATTCTTTCACTGAGCTTACTGAAAAAGAAATTGAACAGTTAGCTAAGAAGTTTTATAAACATTTAGCGGACCTGATGGTTGAGAGTCTTAAGCTAAACAGTATTACTAAAAAAGATGCATTGGCCAGATGCAAAGTGATCAATCCTGATATACTGGATAACATCTATTCACAGGGTAAGCATGCAGTAGTAATTGGCGGACATTATAATAATTGGGAGATGCTGGCAGTTTCACTTGATATGCAAATCAAGCATAGGGCAGTTGGAATATATACACCATTAACAAATAAGTTCATGGATCGTAAAATTAACACCTCCAGATCCCGATTTGGTTTGGAGTTGGTTTCAAAATATATATCGAAAGAGTATTTAGCTTCAGAGCACGAAGAATTAAAAGCAATAGTTTTTGGAGCTGATCAGAGTCCGCATAAAAGCTCTAAACGGTTTTACTGGGCTAAATTTTTAAACCAGGATACAGCAGTACAATTTGGTGCAGAAAAATACTCTGTTGAAAAAAATTATCCGGTCGTTTTCTTTTACATGACAAAAGTTAAAAGGGGATATTATGAAGTTAGGTTCGAACTTATGGAAAGCAATCCAAAGGATACTGAATATGGAACCATTACAGAAAAACATGTAAGACTTCTTGAAAAACAGATATTAGACCAACCAGAATACTACCTCTGGACGCACAAACGTTGGAAAATCAAGAAAACCGAAGAGAGCTCCAGCCCTGCAAGTAACTAATAACCGGCAGATACAGCCTGCAACACCTGGGTCTTATCCAGAAAAAAATACAGGAAGAAAATAATTAATACGGTGGTGTTTACAAGATTTATTCTGGCAACTGAAGAACCTAATTCTACCGCTCTTTTTAACATCAATTTCCTCAGAACAAGGTATAGCATTAAATAACCAGGGATGATGGCCATTACAAAATAGCCGGAGTAACGTGATTCCTCGAATATCATAAAGAATATTACAAAAGCAAATAGTAACAACCTGATAAGCCAGTGTAATAACTTTACTTTATACTTCACCCAATCTTCATTTTTGATCAAACAGGTATTTTCAATAGCAATATTATAAATCGACATTGAAGTTAATGGAAACAGAACCAGAACTCCACTCATAAGCAGTGGAAATATAATTTGAGAGTTGAAAAGATTCTCAGGTAAAAATTGATTTAAACCAATATAGTTGGCAGCATAAAGAATTATCCCAATAAGAAATTGCAGCATTAAACGTTTCATGCCAAATGGATTCTCCATACCGGGATTTAAGAACAAGATAATCGCCACCGATAAGGATAACATAACCAAAGGGAAAAACCAGTTAACGATTACACCTCCTCCTATCAACACATTGGCTATCGCTATCACAGCTAAATAATCAAACCAATTTTTAAACAATTGCCCTTTGTCAGATAGCTTATTGCCAAGTTGAATTACGGCTGGAATAAACATGAAATATATTAATATCAATATCACGCCAATTCTCCAGCCAGTGATATTGGGCGAATAAGCCAGGGTAAAAAAGAATACGGGAAGCAGATAGAGAGCACCGGCAAATACTGATCGATTCATGAACTTGAGCTTTTTACAGGGCGTAAAATTAATACATCATGTTTGATTATTAACTGAGATTAACAATATCTGACCTCGTAATTTATCAACAGTCCTTTACCTTTGCCATCAAATAAATTCAGATGATTAACATCTATACTCGTAAGATAAATACCCTTTTTGGTTGGACTGTTTTTATGGCCGTTTTATTGGTGTCTTGTAACAAGAACAATTCTGAATCTATCATTATTGCAACTGCTGCCAATGCACAGTTTGCTGTAGAAGAAATTGTGGAAAAATTTGAAAATGAAACCGGTATAAATGTAGAAATAGTCAGCAGCTCATCTGGAAAGCATACGGCTCAAATTGAGGCAGGAGCTCCTTATGATGTATTTATCTCTGCAGACATGAAATATCCTGAGCAACTCTATAAGCTGGGTCTTACAGAAAACAAGCCAAAAGTTTATGCTTATGGCAAACTTGTTTTGTGGACATTAAATGACATACCTGCTGAAAGCATAAAAGATCTTCCGCTTATTAAAGCCACCCACATTGCCATACCAAACCCAAAAACTGCCCCATATGGCCGCGCAGCCATGGAGGCTCTGCAATATTATCAACTGTTTGATACCTTGAAAAATCAATTGGTGTATGGAGAAAGTATTGCCCAGGCGAATCAGTTTATATTGTCCAAATCGGTCGATATCGGCTTTTCTGCAGCTTCTGTGGCTATGGCGCCAAAAATGAAAGGCAAAGGGAAGTGGTTTATTGTTGACACCAGTTCATATTCCCCCATTGAACAAGGCGCTGTTATTCTTAGTAATAGCTCAAATATTAATTCAGCAATGAAATTTTATGATTATCTTTTCTCAGACGTTTCAAAGGATATATTGATCAGGCATGGTTATGAAGTAACAGACAACAACTTATGAATAGTTTAAAAGGGGTAATTGAACAAATTGATATAAATGGAAACTTATCTTTAGTAAGTCTTAAGGTGGGCGAGTGCTATTTCAAGTCAATTGTAATCGAAACACCTGATTCAGTCGACTATTTAAAGGTTGGCAATACAGTTGATGTTCTTTTCAAAGAAACTGAAGTAATCATTGGGAGAGGAGAAAACATGCAAATTAGCTTGCGTAACAGAATGAACGCTACCATCACTTCTGTGGATAAAGGTAAACTCTTAGCGAGGATTATCATGAAGACCAATGCCGGAGAAGTGATCTCAATAATAACATCAAATGCTGTAGAGCAACTGGGTTTAGTGGAAGATGCCCAGGTATTGGCTATGGTAAAAACCAATGAAATAATGCTGGCAAAATGTTAGACTGGGGACCCATATTGCTAACCTTAAAACTAGCTTTAATAACAACTATATTGTTATTTGTGTTATCAATACCCCTATCGTATTGGTTGGCCTACTCAAAAACCAAAATCAAACCGGTTATTGAAACACTGGTAAGCATGCCACTTGTACTTCCACCGACAGTGCTCGGTTTTTATCTGCTGATTACTTTTAGTCCTAACAGTTTTATTGGTGAGTTTCTTAATAACTGGTTAGGTCTGAAATTAATTTTCTCATTCGAAGGACTGGTTCTAGCTTCTTTGATTTACAGCCTACCTTTTATGGTACAGCCCATTCAATCGGGATTCAGGAACCTGCCTGAGCACCTGAGTGAAGCTGCCTATATTCTGGGAAGCTCTAAAATGAAAGTATTGGTTAAAATTTTACTGCCCAATATTAAGCCCTCTCTGTTAACAGGGTTGGTTCTAACATTTGCACATACAATTGGTGAGTTCGGTGTAGTGCTTATGATTGGCGGTAACATACCGGATAGAACGAGAGTAGCATCCATTGCCATATATGATGAAGTGGAATCATTAAACTATGCAACAGCCAATCAATATGCGTTGCTCCTTTTCATTATTTCTTTTACAGTTTTACTGGCTGTAAACTTGTTAAACGGAGGATATATATCAAGATTTATAAATGATAAAACTTAAGTTCAGAAAAAAGCTTATTTCGCCAGGTGGCACCTTGGATCTTGATATTGATACCAATATTGATACGGGAGACTTTGTTACGATTTATGGTACTTCAGGAGCAGGTAAAACAACCATGCTTAAGATAATCTCGGGATTGCTTAAACCTGATGAAGGTTTTATTACTGTTAATGACAAGGTTTGGTTCGATTCAGATACGTCAGTCAATCTTAGGCCTCAGTCACGACCGGCAGGATTAGTATTCCAGGATTATGCCCTTTTTCCAAACATGACAGTGGAGGAAAACATTTTCTATGCTGCTAAAAAAGGACTAGCCACTGAAAGGATAAAAGAAATCATTGATTTAATGGATTTGGGAAGAATCCAAAACCAAAAACCCGACACTCTCTCCGGAGGACAGAAACAGCGTGTAGCGCTGGCCAGATCTTTAGCCAATATGCCTGCTGTATTGATGCTTGATGAACCAATGGCGGCACTTGATCTTGAGATGAGGCAGCGTATTCAAAACTACCTGTTAGAAGCGCATAAGAGATACAATCTTACCACTATACTGGTTAGTCATGATATTGGAGAGATATTTAAGTTATCAAACAATGTGCTCATTCTGGAAGAAGGCAAAATCATACACCAGGGTTCTCCTTCAGCAATCTATAGCAATCAGGATATAAGTGGTAAATTTCAATTTGCAGGTGAAATTATCAACATTACCAAAGAAGATGTAATCTATGTAGTTACAGTTCTTATCGATCAGCAGATTGTTAAGGTTGTGGCTGAAGAATCTACTGCTAATGATCTGAATGTTGGAGACAAAGTAATTGTTGCTGCCAAGGCGTTCAACCCTATTATTCAAAAGGTTGTAAAACAAAATTAGTGTTATACCGTATTTAAGTTCATTACAACAACCTAAATAAACTATGCAAACAATTCTTGGGGCAGGAGGTGCTATAGGGCGCGAGCTTGCTAAATCTTTAACCGACTATACAACTGACATCCGTCTGGTAAGCAGAAATCCGGCTAAAGTAAATGAAACAGATCAGCGGTTCAGTGCAGATCTTACCGATAAAGATGAGACTCTGAAGGCAGTTGAAGGATCTGAAATTGCCTATCTGACAATTGGATTACCTTATAATCACAAAATATGGGCAAGCACATGGCCTGTTATTATGAATAATGTAATCGAAGCATGTAAACTACATGACTGTAAACTGGTCTTCTTTGATAACATCTACATGTATGATCCAGCTTACCTGGGTAATATGACAGAAGAAACTCCCTTAAAACCAGTGAGTAAAAAAGGAAAGGTACGAGAAGAAATTCTGAGTATGCTTTTGAGAGAAGTTGAATCCGGCAACCTAACTGCTCTAGTAGCTCGTTGTGCCGATTATTATGGTGCAGGCATAAAACAAACCAGTATGCTAACCGAGACTGTATTTAACAATATGGCGCAAGGCAAAGCACCCAACTGGATGGGACCTTTGGATTGCAAACACTCATTTACCTATACACCGGATGCCGCTAAAGGAACTTCCATACTGGGTAACACCCCAGATGCCTACAATCAGGTATGGCACCTACCTACAGCGGGTAATACCCTGACAGGCCAGGAGTGGATTGATACCTTTGCCAAAGGATTGAACAAGAAGCCAAAAAAGGCAATGATCCTCTCCCCTTTTATGCTTAATCTAATTGGATTATTTATACCTGTAATGAAAGAACTAAAAGAGATGAGGTATCAATATGAAGAGGACTATATGTTCATTAGTGATAAATTCGAACAACGATTTGACTTTACGCCTACATCCTACGTTGAAGGTATCAGGCAAATAATCGAATCCGATTATAGTTAGTATTAAGTTATTCACTTCAGTCTTCAGAGTTCGGACTTCCAGCTTTTCATTACCTTTGTGCCCGTGAAAAAAGTAGCTTTCCATACATTAGGGTGTAAACTCAATTTCTCCGAAACCTCAACTATTGCCAGATCATTTCAGGAGCGAGGCTTTGAAAGAGTTGATTTTAATGAAGATCCAGATATATTCATTATTAACACCTGTTCTGTAACTGATAATGCAGACAAAAAGTGTCGAAAAGTTATTAGGGAGGCCAGGGAGGTTTCACCAAATGCTTTTGTAGCAATTATAGGATGCTATGCCCAGCTTAAACCTCAGGAACTGGCAGAAATTGAGGGTGTGGATGCTGTACTTGGTGCTGCCGAAAAATTTAAGTTGTTTGATTTGATTGGAGACTTCGAGCGAAAGGAGCATGCCTGTGTTTATGCCTCAGATATTGCCGACATAAATGAGTTTAATCCATCTTACAGTATAAGCGATAGAACGCGCACTTTCTTAAAAATTCAGGATGGTTGTGATTATTCCTGCACCTTTTGCACTATTCCACTTGCCAGGGGTGCGAGTCGTAGTGACACCATTGAACATGTTGTTCTGGAGGCAACTGATTTAGGTAAAAAAGGAGTCAGGGAAGTTGTACTTACAGGAATTAACACGGGTGATTTTGGAATTCGCAATGGTAATCGTGAAGATAGTTTCTTTGATTTGGTTAAAGAACTGGACAAGGTTAAAACGATAGAAAGGTTCAGGATATCATCTATTGAGCCAAACCTGCTCACTAAGGAGATTATTGATTTTGTTGCTCAATCAAATCGTTTTATGCCTCATTTTCATGTGCCATTGCAATCAGGTTCCGACAATGTTTTGAAGGCAATGAAGCGGAGATATTCAAAAGACCTGTACGAGGATCGCATACAATATATTCGTAAAACAATACCTCATGCCAGTATAGGTGTTGATGTTATTATAGGCTTCCCCGGTGAGTCTGAAGAAGAGTTTCTTAAGACCTACCAATTTCTAAATGAACTACCCTGTTCTTATTTACATGTATTCACCTATTCTGAAAGACCCAATACAGAAGCCATTAAAATGCAAAGTGTTGTGCCCCAAAGCGAGCGTAATAAAAGATCGAAAATGCTGAGATCATTATCTGAGAAGAAAAAAAGAGCATTTTATGAGCAAAATATTGGATCAACAGCCAAGGTTTTATATGAAAATGATGTTGAGAATGGAAAAATGCATGGTTTCACTGAAAACTACATCAGGGTTAGCGCACCACACAAACCTGAGAATGTTAATTCAATAATAAAAGTAGCCATTACTGCTATCAACAATAATGGCTACGCAGAGGTTGCGGAGTATTAGCCTATTTATTTGCCCGAAAAGATGTAAAAGAACATCGGGTTTTGGTTTTAATATTTCTTAACTGATCCTCCACTACTGGAGTTCACATAAACCTTATCAGGATTCCCTTTATAATTAATAGAGCCACCACTGTTAGCATTGGCTTCAATTTCTTTGGTAGCATTCACCTCTGCTGAGCCTGCACTTGAAACTCGCACTGCTGCTACCTCACATACTAATTCAAATCCTTCATAGTCGCCAGCACTCGATACTTCAACCATTTGATTAATGGCTTTGCCTTTTAGCCACAAATCACCAGCACTACTAACATCAACTTTTAGTTTTTTTACTTCAATTTCAATATTAGCCTCTCCTGCACTGGATACCGTAATTTCAAAATTTTCGGTTTTAATTGCACCTTCTGTTTTGGCATTAGCTGCTGAACTAACATTAAGCTCATCAATTTCTTTATATGTAAGTGTAATGGAAACACCTATATTATTATAATGCCTGCCATCAATCCCTATCCTCAGTCTATCTCCCGATACTTCAGTTTCAATATCTCTAAGATCGATATTTGAGGATGTGATTTTAGCTTCGTTCTTTGAACCTTTAACCAAAGTTAGCTTTACTGCCTCACCAACAGACACCTCGGTGAAATCATTGAGCTGTCTTGTTTCAGTTTCCTGTGCAAAAGATGCTTCAACCAGGATAAGCATTAGTGAAATTATTGTTATTGTCCTTTTCATGTGTATGTAATTTTAATTTTCGAGTCACATAGAATTCGCAAAATTTAATTATTTACGGTTGGTAAATTCGCAAATGCTAAATTTCTGCTCATTTCATATTTTTTAGTTTTATCTATTTAATAAGACCACAACATATTCTAAAAGGTTGCATTAGGTTTTGATAATAATTAATAGTTTTTATTCATTTTTTACAAAAATCCTGTTAGATGCTATAAAAATTCTCAGTTATAAAAATTTAATCAGATGTATTTCTGTCTTTTAATAATTTGTTTCTATATTGCTTAATAAATAATTAAAGGACATGTTTAAGAATCAATTAAGTTCATTAATCCAGTTGGCTTCTGCAGACGGAATGATGTCTGAGCAGGAAACCCGCTTCATAAAAATGTTAGGTACTGTAAACGGAATGAGTGGTGAAGAGATAGATGAAATAGTTAAAAATCCTGAGCCTTTAGAAGACCTGAAAGTACTTTCCGATGATCAAAAATTTGAGTATATCTATAGCTTAGTTCAGTTAATGAAAGCTGACGGCAAAGTATTTCAGAGTGAGATCAAGTTTTGCGAACAGGTAGCTGAAGAATTAGGATACAAAAAGAAAGTTATTGGTGAATTATCTTCCAGAATTTACAGCGATCCCTCAATCACTGCTGATCGTGAAAAACTAAAGAAGAGAGCTCAGAAATATCTTATCTAAGTTCTATTACATTATTTTAAATGTAATCGGTAGGACCATCTTCACTCTTACCGGTCTACCTCTTTGTTTGCCTGCTTTCCAGTCAGGCGCACTCTTAATTATTCTGATGGCTTCTTCGTCACAGCCACCTCCAATGCCTCTAACAACTTCAACATCAGTTAGTTTACCGTCTTTATTAACAACAAACTGAACAAACACACGACCTTCAATATTTAATGCCTGTGCCTGCCTGGGATATTTGATATTATCTCCCACATATTTATAAAATTCCGCTATGCCACCGATTGGCTCAGGAGCATCTTCTACAATAACGAAAATTTCTTCAGTTTCTTCTTCCTCCACATCTCCCACTTCAGTCTCTATCACCTCCTCAATTACAGTTTCTTCAGTCATTTCAATGTCGAGGTTTAT
This sequence comes from Bacteroidota bacterium, assembly GCA_039714715.1. Taxonomy (GTDB): domain Bacteria; phylum Bacteroidota; class Bacteroidia; order Cytophagales; family Cyclobacteriaceae; genus S012-113. Next base: position 46,263 of record JBDLIU010000001.1, on the reverse strand, counting down.
GTCAATTTCCTCCTCGATGTCTTCTACATCTTCAACCGCAATAATCTGAACATTTTTAACCACCGTTTTAGGAGGAGGTGGTGGTGGTTGTTCAGTCAGAGGCACATCCATCTGTTCAACAAACTCAACAGTGGTTGTACCGTTCTTCATCAATTGCTGATCATCATAAAATCTCCATTCAAATGCTACAATAACCATTAAAATACTAATGGTAAGACCGATGTTAAAAAAAAGGCCCCGATACTTCATTAAATCATATTTAGGGTTTTTTCGTGCTTCCATGACAGTAGTTTTATTATGCATTTAAGTTACGAATTTCTATGTTCAATTAAAATGACCTAAATCACATTCTTAAACTTTTTTAATCATAAAAAAAATAATGAAATATTGAGTTTTTTACTTTCAAATGATTTATATCCTATGATTATTATATTAAAAGTTCGTATCTTGTTGGCCCTTTAAATTTAAACCTATCATGAACAATTTTGACGATAAACACATAAAGAATGTAGCCTTTGTGGGAGCACATAAAAGTGGCAAAACCACCATGGTGGAAACCATGCTTTTTGAGGCAGGATTAATTAACAGAAGAGGTACCATTGATGGTAAAAACACTGTTTCTGACTACCACGAAATAGAGAAAGAACGAGAAATGACAGTATTCGCCACTCCTGTACATACAGAATGGCGTAATTATAAAATCAATATCATTGATACGCCAGGTTCTGATGATTTTATAGGAGAAATTGCATCAGCAATGCGTATTTCAGATTCCGTTGCAGTTGTAGTGAATGCACAACACGGTGTGGAAGTTGGAACTGAAATAATCTGGAACTATACAGACAGGTTTCGTAAGCCAACATTGTTTGTGATCAACCAGATTGATCATCCAAAAGCCAATTTTGATGAAGCATATCGGTCAATCACATCTCAATATGGGAAGAATGCTATCCTGGTACAGTATCCATTGATGATTGATGGTGCCCAATGCATCATAGATGTGTTAAAAATGAAAATGTACAAGTTTGGCCCTGAAGGAGGAAAACCTGATAAGCATGAGATACCTGACTCAGAAAAGGATCGTGCAGAAAACCTCCATAATGAACTTGTTGAAAAAGCAGCGGAGAACGAAGAAGAACTTATGGAACTTTATTTCGATAAAGGCACCCTTAGCGAAGACGAAATGCGACAAGGAATTAGGCTTGGTATGAAAAACCATGACCTCTTCCCTGTTTTCTGTACATCAGCATTAAATGACATGGGAACCGGTAGATTAATGGGCTTCATTGACAATGTTGCGCCATCAGCTATAGATCTTGAAAATGAACAGAGTGTCGAAGGAGAGCAGATAGTTGCCGATTCAAATGGACCTGTGGCTTTATTTGTGTTCAAAACTTTACATGAACCTAACCTTGGCCAGATTTCATTCTTCAAAGTGAAATCAGGTATGATAAAAGCAGGAAGTAAATTAATAAACTCAAGGACCGGAGATGAAGAAATAGTAAACCAACTGTTTATCATGGATGGTAATAAACGTACACCGGTAGATAGCCTTTCAAGTGGAGATATTGGTGCTACGCTTAAACTTAAATATACCGAAACTAACGACACACTTCACCAGGCAGGTAAAACTATAACCGTTAAACCTATTGCATACCCTGAGCCAAGAATCAGAAGAGCTATTGTTGCTGCAAACTCAAGGGATGACGAAAAAATGGTTGAAGTGTTGAAAAAAATGAGCAGCCAGGATCCCACAATTGTGGTGGAATACTCGCATGAGCTTAAACAGATGCTTCTACGCTGCCAGGGTGAATTACACCTCACTACGATTATCTGGACTTTAAGTAAACTCCATAATATTGAAATTGAACTGACCCAGCCAAAAATATCGTATAGAGAAACTATTCAGCGTGCTATATCATCAAACTATAGACATAAGAAACAATCAGGTGGTGCAGGACAGTTTGGAGAAGTGCACCTAAAGATTGAACCTTTTATGGAAGGTATGGGTGAGCCTGAAGGATTCAATATCAGGAAGAAGGAAGAAGTTGAACTTGAATGGGGTGGAAAACTCGTATTCTACAACTGTATTGTTGGAGGTGTTATTGATACCAGGTACATGGGAGCTATTTTAAAAGGAATCATGGAAGTGATGGAAGAGGGACCTCTAACAGGTTCTCGTTGCAGAGATGTAAGGGTTATGATTTACGACGGAAAGATGCATGCAGTAGACTCGAATGATATATCATTTAAGATTGCTGGAGCAACCGCATTTAAAGAAGCATTTGTTAGTGCCAGTCCTCAATTACTGGAACCTATACAGGATCTTGAAGTTCAGGTACCTGAAACATTGATGGGAGATGTAATGACTGACCTGCAATCCCGAAGGTCTGTAATTCTTGGAATGGACGCTGTGGGTACATACCAACGCATTAAAGCAAAAACACCTTTAGCAGAACTGCATGGTTATAGTACTACCCTGCGATCACTTACCCAGGGAAGAGCTAGCTTCTCAAGCATATTCGCTGAATTTGCTCCTGTACCAGGCAATGTACAGCAAGAGGTTATTGCAGCTCATAAGAAAGAGGAAGAAGAGTAGATAAAAGTGTAACGTAGATACCGAAAAAAGGGAATCAATAAAAAGTGATTCCCTTTTTTTATCACGTTATGATAACATTAAATTTTAAGTGAGTTTATTTATTTGCTCCAAATTAATAGAAGGCTTTGCTTTTATATATGCTTTCTCTATTTTTGCACTCCAATTTAAAACTATAACAAATGAAAAATTACGAGACGGTATTCATTTTAACTCCCGTTTTATCTGAGGACCAGATGAAGGATGCTGTCAAGAAGTATGCAAAGTTGTTAAAAGATTCCGGTGCAAAGATTATTAATGAAGAGATATGGGGGCTTAAAAAGCTTACTTATCAGATTCAGCATAAATCTACCGGATTTTACAACCTTCTTGAATATCAGGCAAATCCTTCAGTGATCGATAAGCTTGAAACGGAGTTTAGAAGAGACGAGGGTGTGTTAAGATTCTTAACCGTTACCCTTGACAAGCACGCCATAGCTTATAACGAAAGGCGTAGAAAAGGAGAGTTTAAAAAACAAAAACCCAAGAAGGAAATAGTATGACATTACAGAACGAAAGCATTAATCGACAGGATGTACAGGCAAAATACTGTCGTATTACAAAGGCCGGCATTAAATACATCGATTATAAAGACCCTAAGTTTTTAATTCAATTTCTGAATGACCATGGTAAGATTCTTCCCAGAAGGTTAACAGGAACAACAATTAAAAATCAGAAAAAAATTGCGCAAGCAATAAAAAGGGCTAGGCACCTGGCCATTTTACCTTATACTGCTGATTCAATAAGATAAGAAAGCCATGGAAGTGATATTAAAGAAAGATATGCCCGGATTGGGTTATAAATATGATACGGTTAAGGTAAAAGCCGGGTATGGCAGAAATTATCTTATCCCGCAAGGAGTAGCTATTCTGGCCAACAATTCAAATCGTAAAATGATCGATGAGAATATTCGTCAGGCTGCTCACAAAGCAGAGAAGCTTAAGAACGATGCACTGGCAATTGCAGAAAAAGTTCAGGCACTTGACATTGCAATCGGAGCAAAAGCTGGTGAAAGTGGTAAAATTTTCGGTGCAGTTACTTCTCTTCAGATTTCTGACGTATTAAGTGAAAACGGTTTCGAGGTTGATAGAAGAAGGATAAAATTTAATGCTGATATTAAAACTATTGGTGATTATGTTGCTCTAATTGAGTTACATAAAGAAGTTACAGCAGAACTAAACTTTAAAGTTGTAGCTGAATAAAATTAACTTATAATTGTATAAAGGCTGTCAGTGTAAATTGACAGCCTTTTTTTATTTTCTTGTCCTCGTCTGTGACGAGGATACCTTAAATTAGCCTTTGCAAGGTATACTATATCACTTCCACTTTAACCAGCCCTTTCTTATTCTCGTAATCTTTTGCACTACTATATAAATATTCTTCTGGATTATCTACTAGTCTATTAACAACAGGATTCATATGTATATAATCAATCTTGTTATAAACATCGATCTCATTATTTGTCAGGTCAATTGCATGATTACTATCTTTCCAAACTTTAAAATACTTTGCCCTTCCCGTTCTCTTTGCCTCAAATTCAAACTTATTTAGAAGCCACTTTCTTCTGCTCTCAGGAATTTCTTTGATTAGTGAAATTATCTTTTTAGATGTAAATTTTTTAAAATCCCTCAGAAAACCAGACATTCCCAAATCACCTTCAACTCTTCCTACCAAATGGATATGATTACTCATAACAACCCATGAATTAAGTACCAATCCCTTTTCTTCTACACAGTAATTCAAAGAGTTAACAATAACATCACGATAATCTTGTCTGGTAAATATATCCACCCAGTCAACTACAGTTAATGTTAGGAAATAACTCGCTTTCTGATCTTTAATAAAATATCGATCTCCTGCCATTAATAATTCATTCATTGAAATAGTAAATTTAGACATTCTGGTAATGCAATTACCATTTTAAATCATCCTCGTTGCAAACGAGGACGAAAACAAATATTGACAGCCTTTTTTTATTGCCTTCTTCAGTGAATTATAACTACTTTTAATACATGGATTTCAGAACACCAGTTAAATTACTTGATCCAGATGTAAAAATTGACCTGTCAGATCCAATTCTTACTATTGGATCATGTTTCTCAGACAGCATAGGTTCAAAGCTTGATGAGCATAAATTCAACACATTAATCAATCCATTTGGAACCATCTATGATCCCTTATCGATATCAAGGCTTCTAAACTATACTATTGATGATCAACAGCCTGAAGAAGATACCTATGTCCTGAATGAAGGTGTATTTAGAAACCTCGAACTTCACTCGTCCTTTAGAGGTATGGAAAAGAGTGAATTGCAACTTAAGATCAAAGGGAACCTGGCCACAACAAAATATCAACTGGCTTCCACTAAATGGCTAATCATTACCTATGGAACTGCATTCGTTTATCGATATGCCAAATCATCAGAATTTGTAGCCAATTGTCAGAAATTGCCTGGTAGTAACTTCAACAAAGAATTGCTCTCTGTAAAACAGTTAATAGTAGATTTTGAATCTTTTTATCAACAACTAACTGAATTCAATCCGGAAATTAAAATAATTGTGACTGTTAGCCCTGTAAGGCACCTCCGTGATGGTATCAGTGAAAATGCTGTGAGCAAATCAATTCTAAGGATTTTCTGTAATGAGTTGGAAAAAACATATGATTCAGTTTATTATTATCCATCGTATGAAATAATGATGGATGATTTACGTGACTATCGGTATTATAAACCTGATATGATCCACCCTACAAATCAAGCCGTTGGCTATATCTGGGAGCATTTTAACAAGTCTTTTTTCAATAGTAACACCCTTGATTTTATTAAAAGGTGGAATAAGATTAATTCAGCACTTAAGCACAAACCTTTCAATCCAGCTACAGAAAAACATCAGCAGTTTCTTAGAAAGCTATTAAATGATTTGGAATCATTACCGTCATCTGTTAATGTTAAGATGGAAATTAAGCGTGTAAAGGATCAGATAATATAATTTAGAAGTAAACAAGAACAGGTTGTCTCAATTATCATTTACATCCGGGAAAAATAGCTTTACGCCAACCTATTTTGTTGATGTAATCCTACCATTGCCTCTTCACAAACTGTTCACTTATCGTGTCCCAAAATCAATGGAAGCTGAAATTGCTATTGGCTGTAGAGTTGTGGTTCCATTTGGGAAAAGTCAGATTCTAACCGCCATCATTCAAAAAGTACATAACGATTCTCCAAAAGAATATGTGGCAAAACGCATAATTGATATCCTGGAAGTATCCCCGTCTTTTAATGAAGTTCAGCTTAAGTTCTACCATTGGATAGCCGACTATTACTTATGTACTCCCGGTGAAGTGTTACAAGCCGGATTACCTTCAGGACTAAAGGTTAATACCACCTCTCTCCTCCAGCGAAACCCATACTTTGATGAGAGTGATTATGTATTAAGCATTGAAGAACAGCTACTGCTCCATCATTTATCTGTTGACACACCCATAGAATCTTTGAAAATAATCAACCTGATGGGTAAAAAGGCCTATACCAAGGTGTTAAAAGCTTTAATCACTAAGGATGCCGTCTTGTTAATTGATCATATTAAAGAAAAATTTTCGCCAAAACTAAAGAAATGTATCCGTCTTGAGCCTTCTCTTATTTCCAATGAAGAAGCCCTCGAAGAGGTTTTCAGACAACTCGAGAAAAGACCAAAACAAATTGATGTGCTAATGGCATATCTTCGTGAAGTTCCTGCATTGGAAGATCTTTCAGCCAACGAAAATGGCATGTTGCAGGAAGACCTTGTCAAGGCAGGGTACTCCTTATCCTCTATTAATACCCTGGCCAGGAATGGTATCATCGAACAATTTGACAAGGAAGTTTCCAGGTTCAAAAAAAATACGAAATTAATACCTCCCAAGAAGCTATCAGATAAGCAAAACGAAGCTAACACTGAGATACTGACAGGCTTTCAATCAAACAAACCTGTTTTACTTCACGGGATAACAGGAAGCGGGAAAACAGAAATTTATATAGAATTAATTCTTGAAGTATTGGCATCGGGTCACCAGGTTTTATACTTGTTACCGGAGATTGCATTAACGACCCAGATTGTAGCCAGACTTGAGCAAGTTTTTGGTGATAACATGGGCGTTTATCATTCGAAATACTCAGCCAATGAACGTGTAGAGGTTTGGCAAAACCTGATATCTGGTAAAATCAATCTCGTTGTAGGCGTAAGATCTTCTGTTTTTTTACCTTTTGATAACTTAGGATTAATAATAATTGATGAAGAACACGATTCATCCTACAAACAGTATGATCCTGCTCCAAGGTATAATGCACGTGATGCAGCTTTAATGCTGGCTCAAATGCATAAAGCCAAAACTCTCCTGGGTACGGCTACCCCATCACTGGAAAGCTATCAGTTAGCCATAACCAATAAATACACATTAGTAACTATTAGTGAACGATTTGGAGGTTCTGTATTACCACAAGTAAGTGCTATCGATATATCAAAAGCATTAAAAAAGAAAAAGATGCGTGGTAATTTCAGTGAAGAACTGGTTCAAACCATTGATAACACGCTTTCTAAGGAGGAACAGGTTATTATATTCCAAAATCGAAGGGGATACGCTCCTTTGTTATCCTGCAAAGACTGTGGTTGGGTGCCACAGTGCAAACACTGTGATGTTAGTTTAACATATCATCAATACAGCAGTGAATTAAGGTGCCATTATTGTGGTTATAAGACACCATCCCCCAGTAGCTGCATTTCATGTGGCTCAGTTGCAATGCAAACGGTAAGCTTTGGCACAGAGCAACTGGAAGAGGAGTTGAAACATATGTTTCCCGAAACAGAAATTGCCCGGCTGGATCTTGACACTACCAAAGGCAGAGGTTCTTACGCTAGAATAATTGACAATTTCGGTAGTGGTAAAATAAAAATCCTGGTAGGTACGCAAATGGTAACCAAGGGCCTCGACTTTGACAACGTAGGCCTTGTGGGAATAATCAATCTTGACAGAATGCTCCACTTCCCTGATTTCAGATCAGTTGAAAGAACTTTTCAGTTGGCTGTACAGGTTGCTGGAAGAGCCGGCAGAAAAGAAAAACAGGGACAGGTGTTAATTCAAACCTATAATCCAGACCAGGAGATAGTTCCTGTAATTCTTAATCAGGATTATAAATTATTTTTTGAAAAGGAAATTATTGAACGTAAGTTGTTTAACTACCCTCCATTCAGCCGAATGACAAAACTTGTTATTAAAGGCAGAGATCACCAGGTTGTATCACAAGCTGTAAACGAGCTATATCACATTACCGTAAAAAAAATGGGCAGCGATATGGTACTTGGGCCTGTTATTCCATCTATTAGTAGAGTAAGGGACAAGTATTTAAGAGAAATATACCTTAAAATCGGAAGGCAGATGAGTATTTCCAAAGTAAGACAGACTATTCGTGCCTGTGCCAGGGAAATCTTAATTCAAAAGTCTTACAAAACTATTACCATCGTAATTGATGTAGATCCAGTATAATCGGTTATCAGTTATCAGTAACACATACCACTGAATACTGACCACTGATTACTGCTCTGCAAATACTCTTTTTAACAAATCGGTAGTTCTGGCAATTGGATCTTCCCTTATATTTTTTTCTTCTTTTTCAATAAGCAGGAATAGTCCCTCCATTGCTTTTTGAGTAGCATAGTCGTCAAGGTTAGGATTTACATCCTCAATCAACGGTATTTTGTTATAATAATTAACTACCGTACTGAAGTGTTTGGTAGCACCTACCCCATCCAAAGATTCTTTAATTACCGGTTTAAACTTTGCCTCCAGTTGGGTAGATGTTGTTCTCTTCAGATATTCAGTGGCAGCATTATCTTCTCCCTTAAGAATTCCCCAGGCATCCTGAACCGTCATTGATTTAACTGCATCGACAAAGATAGGCTTAGCTTCTGCTGCAGCTTTTTCTGCTCCCCGGTTTAGTGATAGCACAAAGTCATCCACCAATTTTCCGGCTCCCAGCTGTCTTAGCTTCGTTTCTACTTTTTCGATTTCAGGTGGAAATGGAATCTTCAATAACGGATCTTTATAAAAACCATCAACCTGAGAAGCCTGATCACTCCCTTTATTTACGCCATTAACCAATGCCTCTTTCAAACCTGCAGCCACATCACCTTCAGTAAGCTCTTCAGAATTTAACACACTGCCAACTGTACTAAGCGTCTTAGATATCTGTGCAGAGGTACAACCAACTAATAATACAACGAAGAATATTAATATCTTTTTCATCAGCAATTAATAAATTATCTATTTTTTAAATAAACTTACTAAAAATAAGTTAAGTGATTGAGGAATCGATTAACAATATTTTTATGATGTAGCACATTCTTCATATAAGTATCGATTTTATCGGAATTTGTTTATTAATATAGGATTTTTGTATCCATGGTTCGAAATATATTATTCCTCTTAATCTCAATTTCTATACTGACAGTCAGCTGTGATGATTGCATAAATTGTGAACCATTTACCGGGGAACCCTACCTGAGAGTCCAATTTTTAAACAGCAGTGACAGCACTAAAAAAATAATTACAATTGATTCTGTGAATCTTATTGATGCTAAGATTTTCAGGCATTTTCAGGATACAACCTATGAGTTTAGGTTCCCACTTGATATGCATCATGACTCATCGCAATTTAATATTGTTTATCACAAACTAGACAGCCCTTTGGTGTATATGAACAACAAGCTATCAGTTTATTATAACAGGGGGTTTGCAAGAAGAAGTGATAATTATATTGTTGTTGAGTGTGATATAACTAATTTCACTGCTGAATTTGGCCAGGAATGGCTTAAATGTAAGGACAGCACCAATTTAGAATGTATTAGTAATGAAGCATTTGCAAAAATATATAACTAGCCTGGTGCTAATCGCGTCTTCATTTGCTGTGGTTGCACAGGAAGTAATCCAGGATTCTGTAGCAGTTCAGGAAGTAACCCGGGATTCTGCGGTAGTTCAGGAAGTATCCCAGGATTCTATAGTAGTTCAGGAAGTATCCCAGGATTCTGTGACTAATAAATCGACCAATTTTGCTGTTCTAATTGGTGCAGATTATGGAAAAGGAATCGAATCTTTAGTTAGTGATCAGAAGAAGTGGGAAGTCAACCTGGCCTTTTCATTATTCTCGAAAGTGAGAATAATCGGAGAATACGGATATGGCAATCTTCAGCCACACAATGTTATAAATAATGGCACCTACTTTTCGGAAGGATCATACTTTCGTGGTGGAGGTGAATACGTTTTTACCGTAAAGCCAAAAATATATCTGTCTTTGGGTCTGATGTTTGCCCAGGCAAAACATACAGATCATGGAGAGGCAAACATAGGTAGTGAAATGTGGGATGATATGGATATTGATTTTAGCAGAAATGACTTATCTGCCAATTGGTTTGAATGGATATTAAATACCGAGGCACAGACATTCAGAAATTCTCCGAATTTACTGGCTAATGTGTATTGGGGAACCCGGATTAGAATACGTTTTCTAACTACTGATATTTCACAACCAGATTTTAATATTTATGCAATTCCCGGTTATGGCAAAACATATAGTAATATAGTGCCGGCTGTTAACTTTTTTATTAAATACAGGATAGATATCTGAAGATAAAAACATTTTATTAACATGATCGTTAGATATAACAGTATTAATCCAAATCCAACCAAAATGAAAAAGCTCAATATCCTGGTAGTTGTTATTCTAGCATTAATTTTTGCAGGTTCAACATCTTACGCACAAAATGAAACCCAAGAAAAATCTAAAGCCGAACTAAAGGAAGAAAAAAAAGCAAGAAAAAAAGCTACTAAAGAAGAAAAAAGGAAACAGACTGAAGAAGCCAGAAAAGCTGCAAGAGATTACTCCAGATATACAAGCCTGGCCGATATTTTAAGACAGCAACCAGGTGTTGTTGTATCTGGGACAGGTCAATATGCTTCTGTGCAAATAAGAGGCATGAATTCTATGCAGCTAGATACTCGTCCTTTATTTGTTTATGATGGTGTAGAATTAGGTCGTGATTACACAAAAGCTAATAATGCTATTGATAGATCTACTATTAAGTCTGTAAGAGTGCTAAAAAGCCTTAGCGAAACTAATTTTTATGGTGAAAGAGGCAGAAATGGTGTTATCGTAATAAAAAGTCATAAGACCAGTAAAAAATAGGTATCATTTCATTTCTACATATATTTCTGTAATTTGCTGCTATGCAGCAATCTAGAAGAGATTTTATTCGAAAAACCAGCAGTGCAGGAATCGGATTATCCGTTTTAGCAGGATTTAATCCCCTACTCGCAAACCAGGTAGAAAAAACCAGTAAAAAACTAAATCATCTGAGTGCTAAACAGGTTGCTCAGGATGAAGGCTTTTGGTATCTTGTTCAAAAAGCCTATAAACAATCTCCTCATTTTATTAACCTTGAAAGCGGTTATTTCAGTCCTCAACCCATTGAGGTAATGGAAAGCCAGTTCGATAATATCAAGCTGATCAACGAGCAACCTTCTTTTTATATGAGAAGAAAACAGTGGGAGGATAAACTGGCTATCAGAAAGCAGCTGGCAGATTTTGCAGGTGTACCTGTTGAAGAATTAATTGTAACTAGAAATACTACAGAATCTTTAGATACCATTATTCTGGGAATGGACCTAAAGGAAGGTGACGAAGCAATTATGACTGATCAGGATTATGGAAGCATGCTGGAAACATTCGAGATGCGTGCAAGGAGATTTGGAATCGTGAACAAGATTATTTCTATACCGCTTCATCCAAAAAACGATAATGAAATAGTAGATGCATTTGAACAAGCGATCACAAAAAAGACCAAAGTTATTCACGTAACCCATTTAATTAATTTAACTGGTCAAATACTACCAGTTAGAGCCATTGCTGATATGGCACACTCAAAGGGAATTGAAGTGATAGTTGATGCCGCTCATTCATTTGCCCATTTAGATTATAAAATACCTGACCTGGATGGCGATTATTATGGTGCTAGTCTTCATAAATGGTTGTGCTGCCCATTGGGCTCCGGCATCTTGCATATGAAAAAAGAGAAGATTGCAAAAGTCTGGCCTTTGTTTGGAGACACAAGCCAGGATATTGACTCAATAGAAAAGTTTGGTCATATTGGCACACACCCTGTTTCAACCAATTTAACCATTGCTTCTGCTATTAAATTTCATAATAGCATAGGCAGTAAGCGTAAAGAAGAAAGGCTTAGATACCTTAAGAACTACTGGATTGATAGAGTAAAAGACCTGCCAAAGGTAATTATCAATACGCCAATGGAAGATGAAAGATCTTGTGGTTTAGCCAATTTTACTATTGAAGGTAAGAAACCCAATGAGATAGCAGATTACCTTTACAATAAACACAAAATATTTACGGTTGGCATCAATAGAAAATCAATTCAGGGTGTAAGGGTTACCCCTCATTTATATACTACCATAAAAGAACTTGATTTACTGGTTTCCTCAATTGAAGAGTTAATTGCCAGTTAGTTTACTTTAAGGTATTTTATCTGATGATTATATAAGTCAGCAATCCAAAGCAGGTCTCCATCAACCAAAACAGCTGCAGGCTTGTTAAGGTTTTTATCTTCAATTACTGTTACCTTTTTATCTGACTCTATCTTCAGTATCTTATTAGCACCCATATCCGCGATATACAATGTGCCCTGGTTGTCACTGCTGATACCATGGGGCATCTGGAGGGGAGTATCCAATTTGAGCTTCTCAACTCTTTCTCCCAAAACTAATCGGTAAATGTTTGCATTACCAGCATCACAAATTACAATATCCTTGCCATCGAAAGCCATATCGATAGGGTATTTAAAATCTGCCTGCAAGGGTGAAATGGAATCGTTCCCTGCAATTGTCGAAACTGTACCATCCTTAAACATCCTCACTTTAGCATTGCCAATATCCAGCACATATATCTCTCCATTTTCTCCTACCAGTATTTGGTGCAATGAGTTAAACCTGGCAGTCATAGCCTCTCCATCCTGAAATCCTTTCTCCTTCTGGTTGCCGGCAATGGTTTCAACATAATACCCTCCTTTACGATTATGAATTTTCCTGATCACATTATTACTGGCACTTACTGTATAAATGATATCATTTTTTACATCATAGGCTACGCCATGAAGGCCAGCCAAGAGTGCTTCGGTAGCCCAGCCATCCTTGAATCCTTTTGTATCAGGTCCGCCAATTAATGTTTTAACCTCTCCCTCTTTATTTGCAACACGAATAGCATTGTTGTTAAAATCTGCAAAAAGGATAGCGCCATCTTTGTAGGAAGACAACCGTATAGGTTTGTCTAACCTTGGTTCATCCCCATCTGTAAAACCGGCTTCTGTTGTGCCGATGGTTTGAGCTATTAAAACTGTGCTTAAGCTGGTTAGCAATAGTATGATTGATAAAGACTTCATATATCAAATTTAACAAACATAAAAAAATCCGGAAAGGATAATCCAATAATTGAACTAGCCTTAACCGGATTATTATATTATTTCTAATTATTTAGTTAACAGGATCAATTTTTCCTCTATATGACACAGCTAAAGTTTTATCTCCTATAGTTGTCCAGGTTGGAGGGCTTACTGCAAAATTCCAACTTCCTGCATTTAGAGTGTATAATGCAAGTGTAATATCATATACATTATTTGTAGCATCAGCAGTATCTTCATAGACTAACTCGATTACCAGATCTCCACCGTCAGTTCCATTCGAGGTCCAGTCATAAGCCATACCGGCATAGTTGGCAGTCATACCAGCATCATAGGTTCCAATATCGCCTGAATCACTCCATGTATAGGTAGCTTCAATAGGATTAGGTCCTGCAACAGAGTATAACTTAATTAGATTAGGGTTATCCTGGCCGGACACATCGCCTAACATTCTAATATAGATTGTACCGCCCATAGCAGAAGCATCATACCAAAATGCATTTGGATTAGTCGATGTTCCGATTGTATAATCAGTACCTTCAAGCGTATAAGTGTTATCTGGTGCTGTAACTACAATATCAACAGAAACTTCATCAGTGCCATCAGCATTAGTAGCTGTTTGGGTAACTGTGTATGTTGCTGCATCTAAAAACTGGATAGTAAGTGTTGCATCGTCCATCTCATATGCACCACCAGAAACAGTATAAGAGGTTGATTCTGCACCTGTGGCAGATTCAGTCACCGTTACCATATCCCATTGTACAGCGAAATCACTGCTTAAAGTAAATCCTGCACTTGGTGGAGTCGGATCTTCTGTACAGCTAGTCAAAAATGCCACTGTAGCCATCATCATTAAAATTGCTCTTTTCATGAATTTGCGTGTTTAAATTATAATTAATTGTATTTGTTAGTTACTCTAGTAAAATCATTTCAAAAGAAGTATAGCCCTTCTCTCCTTCATTATTGTAATAATCTAAAAACCTAAGTTTATAGATATTACCATCACTCAACTTTATTACATATTTCTTTTTCGTATCCATTGTATACCCTCCTGAGCCATCTGAAGGAGGAAGATTTTTCCAGGTTGAACCTATTGCTCCCTTCCAGTCGGTATATTCCAATTCCATTGCCATTGCTAAATCAATATCTTCATAGGCAATTGCTTCATCAAACACTTGAGATACCATGACTCCTCCCTCATTATTTATCATTACACCCTTTACATTATAAGGCGAATATATACCAGGGTCAAGGGTTTCATACCATCCAAAATAAGGTGTAAAATAGAACTCCCAATCATTGATGTTGGGCTCATAGTCAACAACCTTATGATCTTCAAAAGAGAAATAGACATTGGCTAATCCAAAAGTTCTGTTAATAGTCATTTCATATTCCTGTGTATCCTCTACATGAGCATATTTGAATGTATACGCTTCCTGTGTTTTTGAAATAAATTGAACCTTATAGTATGCTTCATCAGGCAGACTGGCGCTCCCGCGATAAACAAGATATACCTCCTCATCTTCCCAGTCTTTTAAAGCTGTAGAATCCCCGTTGTTGGAATAGGCAGGATCATTAAACATCCAGCCATCGGCATTAAATAATTCATTAACAGTATTCTTATCAACCGCAGAAAAATCTGAAGTACCGGTTCTTATTGCTCTGGCAGACACTGTATAATTTAATAATACTATATCTCCCGGCATGGCTGACTGAAAAGCCATATCCCATGTACCCAACTCATGTGAGACTACTTCTGCTGTTATGTTTTCATAAATCTTAAAGAAAGTAATTGTATTATAGATACTACTCTGTGCAGTAATAATGGTCTCTGATGGTTTTTCCATCGGCACCTTATCAATTTCTGGAAAACAAGCAATCAATGAAACTGATACTGTTAATACTGATAAATAAGAATATAACTTTTTCATATACAGGTTCATTAATTGTTAAAACTTAAAATTAGCTCTGACAAAATAGGTGCGACCATAGTTAATGGGGCTTTCCCCAACGTAACCATCTTCATACCCAACAGTACGAGAAGTATATATATCGAATAGGTTTTTACCTCCTAATACAAGATTTAACTTATCATTAAGCAACTGTTTACTTATTGTAACCTCAAGCATATTATACGATTCGGTATTAACATAATATAGCTCCCCTGGATTAATATCTGAAAATGCAAGACGTGGTGTTTCACCATATAGTTTGTAATTAGCCATAATCACCACCTTAAATGGATCATAACTATACTTTGCATTAAATGTGTAATTACTATAATTAACCTGATCCCTCCAATTGTAGATAGATTCCCCCGTAGTTGCCGATATCTCCTCATCCGCAAAAGATTCGCCAGTAAGGCTGTAACCCGCTGATAAGTTTAAACCACCAAAATGAACAAAGGTGACATTAAAATTGGCGCCCAGGGTTTTTCTTCCTCCCAGGTTAGTGTTGGTGGCAGCATTGGCTTCATCGTCCGTTACAATCATTGTAATTACATCTCTTCCATTGTTATAATAGAAGGATGGTTCGAATTTCAACAGAGTTTTATCCCATTTTATTTTATATGTAAATGAGCTATTATAACTGTCTGTAGTTTCAGCTTTAAGGTCCGGGTTACCGGTCAGGTTATGGTTTGAATCATGAAAATCGAGATATAGCTCTTTTAAAGATGGGGCCCTAAATCCTTTTGCATAGGATAACCTGAAATTAAGATTGTTGATAATCTCCCATTGCAAATTTATTGACGGGATCAATGGCGCCTGAAACGAGGTGTTATGGATAAACCTTAAACCGGGTTGTAATGACAAACCTTGTAATGGGGCCCATTGTGCACTGGCGAATGCAGCAAAATCTCCCATTTTGGCCTTTTCATTATCCACCCTATCGCCTGTGCCTCTATCATAATTAATATCCCATCCAAACTGGAAATTAAAGTTAATTTCTTTCGGTGTATAGGTGAAATTACCTCTTGTCATTCCATTCTTAAAAAGCGTAGTTCTGGTATCAAATATTGTATAAGTTAATTCTGACAAATCCGCATATATATATTCACTATTCCTAAGGAAATAGGTATAAGCCCCAATAAAATTATAAGAAAGATTTTCACCAATTTTATCATTGATTGTAAGACTATTAGTAGATCTGTTAGTAATATAATTTTGATCTATGGCTGATGCCGTATTTATGTTTGCATTTGAATAGTTTCGAACTTCAGAGCGCATATAATCAGTTTTCACACTAATTTTTCGATCATTCTTTGTGAAGCTATAATCAAGATTTCCGTTGTAAACCAGTTTTGGTTTATACTCCATATAACGGTTAGTTCCGGTAGTATTGCCTTCTTCAAGACGAAGGTCAATGTCTATACCCTGAAATATATTCCTGTTACCTGAAAGGTTTAAACTATGCTTGCCTCTTATAGCTGAACCATAAAAACCAAACTTATAGTTAGTTTTATTATCAGCATATCCATTTGCCTTGAGCATATTTCTTCTAGCCGTATTTTTCTTTGTAATAATATTGATCACTCCTGCCAATGCACTGGTACCATAAACTACAGACATTGGTCCCTGCACAATCTCAATATGATCAACATTATCCATGTTAATTTGTGATAAATCAATATTACCATTAACTCTGCCTACAATTGGTACCCCATCGATCAGGTATTTTACATTTTCACCCCCCATGCCCTGGAGTTTAATTGAAGTTCCAGTTGCAGGATCATTGGATAACCGAATAAAGGTTTGCTGACTAAGTGCTTCAGCCAGGTTGTTTACACCCCTTTGTTCCAATTGCTTATCGTCCACTACATCTATTTTGTAGATCGATTGATCAGCTTTTTGTGGTCCATATTGGCCGGTTACTACAATAGCATCTAGCATATCCAGCTCTTCAACCATCTCGAGTGAAAGATTTTCGCCCTTGTTAATTTGACCTTCAAGGGTTTGGTACCCAACAAAAGAGACTTCATAATTAACTATCTGATTCAAATCAAACCTGGCCACGCCATTATTGTCTGTTACCATTCCTTTCAGCAAACCTCCATCAACTTTATAGAGGGCCACATTAGCAAATGGAACAGGTTCATTGCTACTATTAACCAGTTTAATGCTAGTGTTCTGCCCAAAAACACTAGCCTGAGATAAAAGTGAGATTAAAAGTATAGCAATGGAGACGGGTTGTAGCTTCATCAACTTGATTTTATATGATTATTTTCTACTTGTTTTAGTCATATTATCAGGAACAACTATTATATAGTTAGCAATTGTAGCCTTATCCTCATCTGTCATTTCATCCCATTCTGATTGGTCAAGGGTTGTAATAGATTTTATATTATATCCTGGTTTGTATTGGTTTATCCACCAGATTATACCTCTATAATAATTAGAATGATAGGCTCCTTCAAAATGGAACAAGAAATCTCCTTCATTAAAGTTTTTTAGTGAAAAATGTGCCATTGTAGCATCCTTTGCAGCCTGTGCTGTTTGGATATTAAGCATGTTTGGTGGAATATGCCCTCCCATTGCATCTTTCATATCAGCGTATACCAAAGTATCGAATTTATCTTTTAAATCAGGGCCAATCATTGCCCTGGCTTCCGGACTTAAATCCATCAAGCATTCTATTCCCTTCTTATTGATCATAGAAGCATATCTTCTTGGAATATTGGTTGCAATAAAACGTAGATTGTTATCCTTGGCAAACTCAACTAATGGCTTATAGTCAGTTTTATAGTTTGTCCATAATTGAGTTAATTCAGGAAGCATTTTCTTCTCTTCATAAAATCCAGCCAAATATTCATCTAAAACAAGCTGGTTCCCATTTTCAAACATCTCTGCTCCTAAAAACAGTTTATCTCCTTTTATCTCATAAAAGCTTTTGGTCATTTCAATTTGTAACCAGTGAGATATTGGGTTTTGATGATACTCTCCAAAAAAGACCATATCACTTTCCGCCAGGTCTATTATCATCTTGTCGTACTTGGTGATCTTTCCCTTTTGGTTATAGAGTTGATAGGCAGGTTTATCCTGTGCAACAGCAACAAATACAGAAACAAATGAAACTGTTAATAAGACAACTAATTTTTTCATTTTAATTTTATTTAAGGTTTGTTATTAGCAATTGTGAGATACAAAACTAAATATACATTAGATTAAAGTTATAACGTTTAAAGTACCATTAATAACGAGTAGAGTAGCATTTTGTTTAATCCTGATCTATCTGTACTATTAAGACTTCTTTGTTCCCATTTCTCATAATATCAACGGTAATGGTTTGTCCAGGTCTGATTTTAGTCATCCGTGCCATATACTCATAAATATTGTGTACTTCTTTTCCTGCAATTCCAACAATAATGTCTCCTTTTTCCATTCCTCCCCTGTCGGCTGCAGAACCTTTGGTAACACCATCAACACGTAATCCATCTATGTCCGACTTACCAAAGTTGGGCATAATTCCTAACCGCACTTTACCTGACCTGGTATTCTTTGCCCTACCTTTTGGTCCGGCTTCTTGAAAGGTTAACACAGAATCTCTGTTGATAAGGTTTGCCGTTAGGTCATAGGCGTACTCTGTTACTCTTTTAAGTCCTTCAAAATTGATCTGTTCCACTACATCTCTTGGTGTGTGGTAATCATCATGGGGACCTGTATTAAAGAAAAATACCGGGATATCCTCAACATAAAAAACTGCATGGTCAGAAGGCCCAAAACCGTTGTATTCAACACCTAAAACCAAATCTCTTTCTTTTTCATTTAAGATATCGTTAAGCAATTTCTCTCCTTCTTTCGAAGTTCCTACACCACTAACGGTTAATTCTTTGGATTCTTTTAATCTTCCTATCATATCGAGATTAACCATGGCAACAATCTTGTCTTTATCAATTGTTGGATTCTTGGTGAAATACCTTGAACCAATCGTTCCAATCTCTTCGGCACCAAAAGCCATGATCAGAACACTGCGCTTTAGGTCTGCATTGATCAGCTTATCTGCCATTTCCATAATTCCCGAAGTCCCGGAACCATTATCGTCTGCTCCATAATGTATATCATGCAGTTCAGGGGCTCTTGATGATGTGGTTGTACCACCCCATCCTAAATGATCATAATGGGCTCCTACTACAACATATTCTGATTTCAATTCAGGATCAGATCCTTCTATAAGACCAATCACATTCCTGGTTCCTGTTTTCTGAAACGCCACTTTAGATGTTCCTTCTAATTCAGCATTTATAACAAATGAGTTCGGTTGCATTGCCTCAACTAAACCACCTTCCAGTTCTTCAATTGTTTTACCATCATTGGCCAGAATTTTATTCGCAAATTCACGGGTAATATTGATTGCTGGAATACCCAGATTAGATTCAGTCTGGTCAATTTCCAGTTCCATTAAAACATCCTTTCTTGAAACTTTAGCTCCGGCAACCAATAGAATCCCTTTGGCACCCTTTTCTTTGGCTGTGATTACTTTTGACTTCTCTCCTGAGTAAGGAATAAATAAACTATTAGGATTCCTGATCTCAGGATCATTCCTCAATACCAAAACCCATTTGCCATCAACATCAATATCGTTATAATCATACCATTGAAGACTATCCAGATCAATATCAAAACCATAACCAACAAATGCCACCTCTGCTTTCACTGTTCCATCAGTTGAATAGCTAAGTGGTGTATAGTCCTTGTTCAGCTCAGCTGTCTCTTCTCCAACTTTTAAACTATTCTCTCCAGCCGGAGCTTCTGTACCGGTTACTACGTCAAAATTCTGGAAATAACCATCGTCACCGGCAGGTACAAGTCCATAAACGTTAAATTGTTCTGCTATAAAATCGCCTGCCAACTGACCTCCTTCACTACCGGGTAACCTTCCTTGCAACGAATCGGAAGCCAGGTATGTTAAAGAAGCTTTTAAGTCTTCAACTGTAATTTCAGGATTTGTTTCAGGCTTACAGGCGCTAAAACTTATGAGCAGTCCAATAACAAAAACTGCGATGCTCTTATTTCTAATTCTAGTTATCATATTATTTAAGTATGTTGTTTATTCTTTTGCGCCAAGGTTAAGAGATGAGATATCCATTAACCAAAGTTTCAATGCACGATTACCTTTCTCATTACCTCTGCTTGATGAGAAAGAAAGTGTCTTTCCATCAGGAGAAATCGCTGGGAATCCATCGAAAGAAGGACTATTAGTAAGTCTCTTTTCTTCTCCGGTTTTTATGCTGCGCATCACAATCTCATAATTATGTGGCGGAAATACCTTTACATAAGCAAAATGTTCACCATCAGGTGCAGGAAATGGCGCCCAGTGAGTGCCAGCTTCATGTGTTAATTGCTTCATATTTTCACCATTAACATCTACGATAAAAAGATGCATATCTTTACTCTTCTGTCCTTCTTCAGACTTTTTCCAGGCTCGGTATAAAACAGTTTTATTATCCGGCATGATAAAAGCACCACCTTCCTGCCAATCAGGAGTAAATGTTATTTGTTTCTGGTTACTTCCATCAGTATCCATTGTCCACAAATCCATCATCCCATCAGTCTGACGACCGAATAAGATGGTTTTACCATCAGGGCTGATACCTACTTCTGCATCATACTGTTCATTATCTGTCAGGCGAACAATATTATTCCCATCTAAGTCGCTTTGATAGAGCTCAGCTCCTTGTGGATAGTCCTGTGGATCAGAATAATTACCTCTGTGCATATCGAGGTTATCCCTGGTAGATGTCCATAAAAGGCTCTTTCCATCAGGTGTATAATGTGAACAGGCATCATCGCCAATACCGTTAATTTGCTTAAGGTCAGTGCCATCAATGTTAATAGTGTAAACCTGGTGAGTAGTATCCTCTCCCAGTTTGCCATTAAATATCAAAGATTTCCCATCGGGAGAAAAATAAGCTTCTGCGCCATTAGTTACATTGGGCACATTAGTAAGCGTAAAAGTTGCCTCCGCCTCTTTTTCATGTTCGTCTGCAGGCTGCTCGCTCTTAGTTTCTGTACAAGAAATAAATACGAATGAGGCCAGGCCCATTACTAGCAAAAAATTAAATATATTCTTCATTTAAATATTGAATTAATCGTTAAAAAATCAGTTTTAATGTCTTCTTGTTGGTTGATATAAAGCTTTACGTGGTGATATTTTAGCCTTGACTTCTCCTTCATTTACGGTTATACTCAATGGAGAACCCAAAGCAGGAAGTGAGCCTTTAAGTACATTATTAGCTCCATCTCCTTCAAAACCCAGGTACCCATATTTTCCGTAATGCAATAGTTTTCTTGTAAGTGCGCTGATAGCTGCAGGAGAATTAGCACCGACAAAACCTACAGATTGTTCGATGTTAGCCGCATTTGGAACAGCATAAACCAATGCACCGTTCTGTGCCAGGCCTTTAATTTTATCTATTGTTTCACTATTGAATGAGGCAGCATAGGCGTTTTGCAACTCATTTTTATTGAATTTATTTTCATATCCCAACACCCATACAGATTTATCCGTTGGAATATTTTCTATGTCAGAATCTTTTAGAATTACGGCCTCTTTTCCCTGAGCCTCCTGGGTAGCTTTCCATGTATTGGCGAGTTGCTCATAAGCTTCGATGTTTTCACTTTCTGATGGTAAAATTATGGCAGACTGTTTTGAACCAAACACCTGCGATAAAGAAGCAGGTACCTCTTTCCTGTCAAGGCGTCTCATCAGGTTAAAATCAGGGTCAATTTCAATTCTTAAAGGTTTTTGGTCAAGAGCAAAAGAAAAGATATGTTGTCTTTCTGTCATATCAACTGACTTCCAAACAACCTCTTCGCTACCCTCGGTATATACAGCAACCGGAACAGTAATGTTAAAAACATCCTCATTCTGAACTTGCTTTAATGTGAAATTCAACTTGTTGCCATCAGCCTTTACATTACTGATCTCAAAGGATGGAGCACCTTTTCTGTTGATCCACTGTTTGAAAAAAGGATCCAGGTTCTGGCCTGAGACTTCTTCGAAACTTTTCTGAATTTCAGGGAATGAAACCTTTTGGAATTTATTGTCTTCGTAAAATTTTTGATATGCCTTTATAAAAACTTCATCACCAAGATATGTGCGAAGCATATTGTTGATCATTAGCACTTTACCATATCCTATCGCTTCTTCAGCAGAATTATTCCTGCTCAGAAACTTATTTACCGGAAAATCATTTTCATCATTTACATAGTCGGTGAATTTTTGTAATGTATTTCTGCGATAACTTGCGCCACTTCCTTGTTGCTCTTGCATCAGATGATCTGCCATATAAGCTGTAATACCTTCGCACCAGTTTCCTCTTTCGTAATCTACGAACACGCTATTTCCCCAATAGTTGTGTAAAAGTTCATGTGGATATGAAGAGTAAAGAATCCATGGAAACCGAATCACCTTTTCACCCAATAATGTGAATGAAGGCATTCCATAGCCTGTTTCCCAGAAGTTCTCGACCATTGCAAACTTGGTATAAGGGTATGCTCCAATTAAGGTTTCATACATTTGAATATATCCACTGGTAACACCTAAATATCTGTTTGCCAGTTCTACATCAGGATTTCTTAAGAATACCTGTACCTCGACATCACCATGCATTCTTATATACTCAGTCCATTTAGCACCAATAAGGTATACCTCATCCATTGGTTCCGGAGAATTGTAGACTATGTTTACTGTGCTGCTATTATTCTCATTTTTTGTGCGCTGTCCTTGCGAAACAATAGACCAGCCTTTATTGATTGTAACATCAAGCACAAAACTTGATAATATCTCCTTCTCAAATGTAGGAAGCCAATAAGTACTCCCGGCCAGGTACATACCATTCTCGCTAATGGTACCTTTAGTTTCACTAAATCCCCTTGCATACTCGGCTGCCGATTGTTTTATTTCATCCTTAATAACACCCTCGTAAGATATAGTTAGAGATTCTTTCGAAGATTTCTTAAGCTTAAGCAAGTACTTTTTAACATAGGCCTTGTTAGCCTTATCAGTATTCTCTACTTCAGAAAACTTACCTCCTTCAACGTCTTCGATTGTTAAATTCTTATGTAAATAGAAATATGTACTGTACTTACTATCTAATACATTATTAGGTAAATCTATTTTGTTTTTAACAGCTATCTTCGAGCTGGTAACATCTATCTCAACATTGATGTTTTGATGTGCGTTTTGCGCTATTGCAATTTGAGAGACCATTGCAAACAAGAACAAAATCAGAGTGATATTTTTAGTCATTGCGGAAACTGGTTATTTATATTTTTAATAGACAAATATAAAAACACAATTTATCCTTTTGCAATGTTTTTTTATTGTTTTTCGATAATTTTTATAATTCTAACAATAAATTGCACTAAGCTGGTAATTATTATACTTTTTGAATAAACATAATATATAGATCCGCTATAAATCAGAAAGTGATTCGGATTTTTCAGGAATAACTGATTAGAATAATCACTCCTGCTCATTAACAAACTCAAACAGGTCTGCAGGTTGACAATCCAATTCTTTACAAATTAGTTCAAGTGTTGAAAATCGAATTGCCCTGGCTTTGCCACTTTTTAAGATTGATAAGTTAGCCATAGTGATACCAACTCTTTCCGACAATTCTGTCAGCGACATTTTTCGCTTGGCAAGCATTACATCCAGGTTTGTAATTATTGGCATTTAGATAGTTAAGTCTTGGTCCTCTTTTAATTCTATTCCCCGAAGAAAAATTATACTTATTACAAAGACTAATAATCCAAGAAGAATTGTTTGAAAATCTAATGAAAATCCAACGGTCATAATGACATCTTTTTGATCAATAACATTCTTTATCCAGCTATCTGTTAATAAATAAATTGTTTCTGGAACTATCGCCAATAAGATTATTGATATGGCTATGTATTTAATATATCTACCGTTTTCAGTTACAAAATATTTGTCTTGAGTCAAGTTTTTAAATACTCTGCGTAAAAAGTAAATAATCATCAGGTATAGTAATGAATCAGTTAGTGCAGCCAACATTCTTAAATAAATAAATTTTTGATCCAGATCATCAATATGAAGTCGTCCTTCTCCATTGGTTAATGTGAAATCATACTCAGCTCCATTATACACTAAAGGATCAGAAAATGTAATTTTTGAGAAATGTACCTTAAATCCTTTTAAATGGTTAATGTCAATAAACTGAACATCAAACAATAGGAACAACCCTATTACTATAATTGTAGCAACTAACAATATCTGCAAATACCAGTAGATATTAAGGATTATCTTAGTTAAGCTTAGTATTTTATAATTCCTCATAATACATGTTTATAAATTGTATTCAGGGTGCAAAAATATGTATGTATAATGAAATAAAGGAATCCTTTAATCTTTCCTAAAACAATATTACAAGGTAAACTTAGCATATATTTATCGATAATCAATATATTTTTATTTTTAAAAAATAATTTTTTCTATAGTTGCATATGCAACTAAATTTAATTCTTATATATTTGCGCTCTCAAAAATATGATTGTGTATCCCAGTATATTTGAAAAAACGCTCCTTCCTAGTTTAGGAAAGACAGCCAAGCTGTCTGGTTACTACTTTAATGATACATTCCATGAAAATGGAATCGATTTATCTATTGAGCAGTGGCTGATTCTTAAAAAGCTTAAAGATGAGGATGGTCAAACCCAAAACGAATTGGCATTTATTACGAATCGTTCAAAAACATCTTTAACAAGGCTTATAAATACAATGGAGAAAAAAGATCTGGTTTACAGAGAGCTATGCAAACAAGATAAAAGAATAAACCATATACATCTTAGCACGTTAGGAAAAGATGTTTTCAATAATTCTTTACCTGTTTTGGAGAAGATTATGAAAGAATTGCAGGACAACATCAGTAGCGAAGATTTGGTAAAAACAATAATGGTACTGGATCAAATTCAAAATAATATTATTAAAAAAATAAATTTCGATATAAATAAATGAGAAAGGCAATAACTGTTATACTGGGAATAATATTAATTGGTGTATCAATATTCATTGTAAGGGCAATGATTTTGAATAACAAGAAAGTTCCTGAAAAGGCAAAAAGGATTGTAAAGCTGGTGTACATTGATGAGGTGATCAATCAGGAAATACCGATAACCATAAAACTTAATGGAAACCTTACAGCTAAAAACAAGATTGAGCTGTATAGTGAGGTACAAGGAATCCTGCACTCAAATCACAAAGAGTTTAAAGCAGGCACCTCTTATAAGAAAGGTGAAACCATCCTAAAGATTAACAGTGATGAGCATTATGCTAATCTACAGGCTCAAAAAAGTAATTTATATAATTCAATTGCATCAGTTATGCCCGATATTCGTTTAGATTACCCTGATGAATATGATAAATGGCAGCGATATCTTAAGAATTTTAATTTCAATAAAACAACCCCTATCCTTCCCAAGGCAACCACAGAAAAAGAGAAGTTCTTTATTTCCGGAAGAAACATTTATACTACCTACTACAATGTAAAGAACATGGAAGTAAGGTTGAGCAAATACCAGATAAAAGCGCCTTATAATGGTATTTTAACAGAAGCTTCCGTAAATCCGGGATCACTGGTAAGGCCTGGCCAAAAACTTGGTGAACTTATCAATCCGGGGTTGTATGAGATAGAAGTTTCTGTTAATGCAGATTATATCGATTTGATTCAAATAGGGAACCCAGTGAAGCTGGCAACTTTAGATGGTTCTAAAACTTGTGAAGGTAAAGTGATTCGAATAAATGGAAAGGTAGACCAGGCCTCGCAAACAGCGAAGGTTTTTATTGAAGCATCGGGTAAAAGCATGAAAGAAGGCATGTATCTGGAAGCACATCTGTTAGCCAGGCATGAACAAAATGCATACGAAATGCCAAGAAAACTACTTGTAAATAATGAAGCAGTATTCACTGTGCAAGATTCAACGCTTGTATTAGAAAAAGTGCAACCTGTCTATTTTAAAGATAAAACTGTGGTTGTGAAAGGGTTGAAAGATGGCACTAAAGTTTTGGCCAGAACAATTCCGGGAGCATATTCGGGAATGGTTGTAAAGGTAGCCGAAATGGAATCAACTAATCAATAAATTGTTGCAATAGCTGAGAATATTCCTATGAAAAAAGTAATATCATACTTTATTAAGTTTCCTGTTGCAGTTAATGTGATCATCATCGCTTTTATAATATTTGGCGCGATGGGGGCACTTTCATTAAAATCTTCATTTTTCCCTCTTACTGAGTCGAAATTTATAACAATTAACCTAATCTATCCCGGTGCATCACCTCAAGAAATGGAGGAAGGCGTAGTTGTTAAAATTGAAGACAATCTGAAAGGAGTTGTTGGCATAGACAGGATAACATCTGTATCAAGAGAAAATGCCGCAACTATTAGTGTTGAGATTGAAACAGACAGAAATATTGATGTGGTTTTGGCCGATGTCAAAAATGCGGTTGACAGGGTTCCCTCCTTTCCTGTAGGTATGGAACCCCCGGTAATTGCCAAAGTGGAGAATACTGTACCTACTATTAGTTTTACACTTAGTGGAAATGATATTCCTCTTTCAACATTAAAACAATATGCACGTCAAATTGAAAACGACCTTCGCGGGATGAAGGGAATTTCTCAGGTTTTTCTGACAGGTTTCCCTCTAGAAGAGATTGAAATTGCTGTTCGTGAAATTGATCTTAGAGCATATAACTTAAATTTTACTGATGTTGCCAATGCGGTAAGTCAATCTAACTTGCTAATCACTGGTGGTAATATTAAAACCGAAGCAGAAGATTACTTGATTCGAGCTAAAAACAGGCAATATTATGCTGACGAACTGAGCTTTATTGTGGTTAAAGCAGATAAAAGCGGGAAGATTATTTATCTGAAAGATGTTGCGAATATTTCTGATAAATGGAATGAAAATCCAGATCGTCTCTTTTTTAATGATAATATGGCCATCAATATCCAGGTAAACAATACAAACAATGAAGATCTTATTGCATCTGCCACAAATATTAAAAACTACATTAAAGTATTTAATGAGCAACACGATAATGTTGAAATAAATATAGCAAGTGACCGGTCTATCACCTTAACCATGCGGACAATGATTTTAGTGGAGAATGCTACCATTGGAATGCTCCTGGTTCTGTTATTCCTGGCTCTTTTCCTGAACTTCAGGTTAGCGCTTTGGGTAGCTGCCGGCTTGCCAATAGCATTCTTTGGCATGTTTATGTTTGCTGCACAGTTAGGTGTAACTATCAATGTACTGTCATTGTTTGGAATGATCATTGTAATTGGTATCCTGGTAGATGATGGAATTGTGATTGGTGAGAATATTTACCAGCATTATGAAAAAGGTAAGTCTCCTATCAAGGCTGCCATCGATGGCACACTGGAGGTTATGCCACCAATTGTGTCTGCCATAATAACAACCATGCTGGCATTCTCAACCTTCTATTTTCTCGATGGTATGATGGGCGAGTTTTTCCAGGAAGTAGCGACAGTGGTAATCTTAACCCTGGCTGTTTCTTTGATAGAAGCATTAATTATTCTACCGGCACACATTGCACATTCTAAAGCTTTAGTTAACAAGAAAAAAGAACCGACAGGGTTATTTAAGATTTTTCACAAAATCAATCAATACTCTGATAAGCTTCTAATGCACGTAAGAGACAAGGTTTATGCACCTTCACTTACTTTCTTTCTTAAAAACAAATTCCTTGGATTTGCCATACCGATCTCATTCCTCATATTTTCGGTTGGAGGTCTTATGAGTGGCATAGTTAAGACATCCTTCTTCCCTAATATGGCCAGTGACAGGATTTCGATTAATCTAAGTATGCCACAGGGTACTAATGAGAAAATCACAGACTCTATTATCTCAGAAATTGAAGAAGCTGCCTGGCGGGTAAATGAAGAATTTACTAAAAGACAAACTGGTGATGATCAGGTTGTAAGAAATATAATCAAGCGTATTGGCCCGGGAATAAACAATGCCAGTTTAACTATAAATCTTTTGCCGGGTGAATTACGGGCCTTTCCTTCATTCGAGATCACTAATGCTATTAGAAAAGAAGCAGGAGAGTTCTATGGTATTGAAAGTCTAACTTTTGGCTCCGGGATGCATTTTGGAGGTAAGCCCATAGCTGTCTCTTTGCTTGGTAATAATATACCCGAGCTCAAATCTGCTAAGCAGGAATTAAAGGAGTACATGCTCAATAATCCCGTATTAAAAGATATTACAGATAATGATCCTGCCGGCATTAAAGAAATAAGAATCAAGCTAAAGGATGATGCTCATTTACTGGGGCTAACGTTGCGTTCGGTTATGAACCAGGTTAGGTATGGTTTTTTTGGCTTCCAGGCTCAACGATTTCAAAGGGGGCAGGATGAAATAAAGGTATGGGTCAGGTATGATGTAAAGACCAGGTCGTCAATTAAACAACTGGACGACATGTGGATCACGACCAGTACAGGCAGCAAAGTGCCATTCTCTGAAATAGCTACCTATGAAATTGTGCGTGGTGAGGTGGCCATAAATCACCTTAACAATAAAAGAGAAATCCAACTTGCGGCAGACCTCAGGTCTCCTGATGTAAGTGAAGTAGAGGTAATGAATGCAATCAAAGCAAATGTAATGCCCGACATTATCTCAAGGTATCCTTCTGTTTCTGCCAGCTATGAAGGTCAGAATAGAGAAGCTGAAAAGACTAAAAAGTCTGTAAACAAGGTAGGAGGTATAATAATTGTTCTTATATACATTGTAATAGCCTTTACTTTCCGATCTTATAGCCAGCCTCTGCTATTAATATTGATGGTACCTTTTAGTCTTATTGGCATTGTCTGGGGACATTTTTTCCATGGATTTTCGATTAATGTGTTATCCTGGTTAGGCATTATAGCGCTGGTTGGTATTATGGTTAATGATGGCCTGGTACTGGTAGGACGGTTCAATGGATTTTTAAGAGAAGGCTTAAAATTCGATGAGGCACTTGTACAAGCCGGTATTGCCAGGTTTAGAGCCATATTCTTAACAACCATTACAACCATTGCCGGGCTTGCACCTCTTCTTCTTGAAAAGAGCAGACAGGCACAATTTTTAAAACCAATGGCGATTTCAATTGTTTACGGACTGGGGATTGCGACCTTTCTCACATTGCTCATGTTACCATTACTGCTTTCTTTATTTAACTCAATAACGGCATTTTTTAAGTGGTATATTACAGGAAGAAAGGTGTCAAAAGAAGAAGTAACAAGAGCAGTTAAAGAATTAAAAAGCGATATCAATGTTGAATAAAGGATTAATATATATTGTTCTATTGGCATTTAGCAGTACACTTAATGCCCAGGATTTACTAAGAAAGGATGAAGCAATAAAAATTGCTTTGGAAAACAATTTCGATATAAAATCTGCTGATAATAATGTAGCGGTAGCCAGGAATAATGCTGACATTAAGAATAGCAGGTATCTTCCATCTGTTTCGGCTAATGGATCTGCAAATTATGCTATATCTGACACAGAAATGACTCGAAGTGATGGTACTGTAAATAATATAGATGGGATCGCTACCAGTGGCTATGGAGCATCAGTGGGAATCAATTATACTGTATTTGATGGTTTTGGGAGACAAAACGCTTTCATGATGCTTAAAGAAAACTACAACCTCTCTGAACTCCAGTCCAGGTTTGTTATTGAAAATGTATTGATAAATATATTTTCCGGGTATTATGAAATTGCCAGGTTAACTGAAAATGAAATTAATCAAAAACAAACGCTGGACATCTCACGTGACAGGCTTAAGCGCTCCAGGTATGGTTCAGATTTCGGACAAAACACTCAATTAGATGTACTTAATGCCGAAGTAGATTATAATACAGACAGTATAAGCTATCTTACTATTGTACAGCAACTTGAAAATGAAAAAAGAAATCTAAACCTGCTATTAGGAAGAGATATCGAGGTAACCTATGAGGTTGATACTACGATTGCATATGCTAGTGACATTACCTTAAAAACTATCCAAGATAAAGCCAGAACAAATAATGTCACACTACTGATGACACAAAGTGGTATTAGAAATGCTGAACTTAATATTAAAAATACAAGTGCTTCTGCCATTCCAAAACTAGGACTGAACGCCAGCTACGCTTACAATTATAGTAATCGGGGTGTCACATCTTTTGTTCCTGAAATGACTAATATTGGACCCTCTGTTGGATTATCTCTTAGTTGGAATATTTTCGATGGAGGAGCTACCAATATCAGGAAGCAAAACTCTAAAATTGCCCTTGATAACCAGGGAATTGCTTTAGAGCAAACTGAATTAGCACTTCAACGTAATGTAAGTAATGCGTGGAATGTTTATGAAACAGCCCTTTTTATATTAGAAGCAGAAAGAACTAATTTAAGAACAAATCAGTTAAACTTCAACAGGTCTGCAGAGCAACATTCTTTAGGACAGATTTCTTCCATAGAGTTCAGGCAGGCACAACTCAACCTGCTTAATGCCAAGCTTAATTATAACAGGGCTAAATACAGTGCTAAGATTGCCGAGCTAGCCTTATTCCAGCTTAGCGGAGATCTATTAGAAATCGAATTCTAACAAACAGTATGGTTTCTATTAACCATTTTTAGAATACACAATTAAATACTTTGTTTTCAGAACTTAAACTAATCATTGATAAAGATCATTTTATATATCATTTATTGAGGTGTCATTTGTGTTATCAATGTACAGCAACCTAATAATTGGTATGATTAACTATATACCGTTAATCTTCGTAAACCTGTTAATTGGATTATTCCCATATTCAGAATTGACCGATTCTGCTAGTACAGGGATACCCAAAGGGCGTATTATTTTTGGATCATACGATAACAATTTGTATTGTATTGATATAACTTCAAAAAGAGAAGTTTGGAAATTTAGTACTGAGGGTTGGATTCATTCAAGTCCTGCTATGTATAATGGCAAAGCAATATTTGGGTCATCAGACAATAGTATATACTGTATTGACATTAATAATGGAAATGAATTATGGAGATTTAAAACCGAAGATTGGGTTTACGCTAGCCCAATAATTCAAGACAGCAAAGTATATATTGGCTCTAAGGATAGAAATTTCTATTGTCTTGACTTAGCTACTGGAAAGGAAATATGGCGATATCATACTGATGACTGGATCTATACAAGTGCCGTATTATACGATAATAAGGTGTACTTTGCATCAAAAGATAATACTCTATATTGCTTAAGTGCTGTTAGTGGTAAAGCAAACTGGAAATTTAAGACCAATAATTGGATTCATTCAAGTTTAATGGTCGTAAACGGAACAGTTTATGCAGGGTCAAAAGATAACTACTTATATAGCATAAATGCGCAAGATGGCACCCTTAACTGGCGATTTGAAACTAATGGGTGGATTTATTCAAAACCTGCTTATGAAAATGATAAAATTTATTTTGGGTCAAAAGACGGATACTTATATGCTGTTAATATCTTGACAGGTGTTCTGGAGTGGCGTTATAAAACTTTAGGCTGGGTTTGGTCTAGTCCTGTTATTAAAAATGAGTTAATCTATTTTGGTTCTAAAGACCAAAACTTTTATTGCCTTGATGTTAAGACAGGAAAAGAAGTCTGGAAGACTAACATAGGTGCATGGTCACGATCAAATCCTCGTATAGTGGGCAAAATGGTTATGTTTGGCACTGCCAACAATAAGCTGTATGGTCTAAATTTTATGACGGGACAAAAACTCTGGGAGATTGACACCAAAGGAGAAGTTTCTTCGAGTGGTCTGATTGCTGATGATCGGATTTTCTTCGGTAGTTGGGATAAAAACATTTATTGTTTGGACAATAACTCTGGTGAAATACTATGGAAATTTCCAACTGGTGGGGCTGTCACTACTAATCCAACACTTTACAATGATAGACTTTACTTTGGTTCCAAGGATGGCTTTATGTACTGCGTGGATATTGTTACTGGCCAAGCTATTTGGAAAGTGAAAACTGGGGGATGGATTCATTCGAGCCCTGCTATTGAGAAATCAAGAGTTATTTTTGGGTCTACAGACAATAATCTATATTGCTTATCAACTGATACCGGTAAGGAAATCTGGAGGTTTATTTGCAATGACTGGGTTTACTCAAGCCCATTAATTAAAAATGATAAAGTATATTTTGGCTCACGAGATAAGCACATTTATTGTATAGATGTATTATCAGGAAAGAAAATCTGGGACTTTGAGGCCAGTAACTGGATCTCGTCTAATCCAGCATTCAGTGATAGCAAGATATATATTGGATCCAAAGACAAATACTTGTATTGTCTTGATGCAAAATCCGGTAAAGTAAAATGGAAATTCAAGACAGGAAATAAGGTTTGGGCCAAACCATATATTATTGATAATAAAGTGTATTTTGGCTCAACTGATCAAGTATTATATTGTTTGAAGGCCGATAATGGTGATAAAATTTGGGAATTTGAATCTAAGGGCATGATTTCTGCAGGTGTTTCTGTTAGCAATGGACGAATATTATTCGGAAGCTGGGATAAAGTTTTTTATTGCCTGAACTCAAACACTGGAAAATTATTATGGGAATTTGAAACTGATGGTGCTATTGCTTCAAGATCTTCTGTTTTTGACGGTAAAGTGTTTTTTGGGTCTAACGATGGTAATCTGTATGGTCTTGACATTAATACTGGTGAAGAAAAATGGAAAGCCATAACCGGAGCCTGGATATGGTCTCATCCTTTAATATTGGTTCAATAAACTTAAGCTTTCTAAACATATTAACAAGATTAAAAAATGATCGATAAAAAGCATACACTCACCTTAATCTTATTGCAGATAAGTTTAATCTCTTTTGCACAAAATGATGCACAAAATAACGCTCATAAGTCATCTAATATTAATAAAATCCTGGTAGAGGAGGTTTTGCAAACAACCTCATACACCTATTTATTGGGTAATGAAAATGGTAATTTACAATGGTTTGCTTTGCCCAGAATTGAAGCAGCTATAGGAGAAGAATATTATTACACAGGTGGTTTTGAAATGAGGGGTTTTAAAAGCACTGAACTGGATAGGGTCTTCGATTCTATTTTCTTTCTACAGGGCATTCAAAGCGCCAAAACGATGGAACAAGCAAAAAAAAGTGCCCTAGCCTTAGCAGATCCAGGTATAAAAATTATTGTACCAGAGGGAGGAATTTCTATAAGCGAACTCCTAACCAACAAAAATAAATATGAAGGCCAAAGCGTAAAAATAAGTGGTAGAGTGGCTAAGTACAATGTAGGAATTATGGGTAAAAACTGGTTACATCTTCAAGATGACCAACCCGAAAAAAATGACATTACTGTTACAACTAATGAAATTACAACAATTGGAAAGGTATTGGTAATAGAAGGTAAGGTTGTACTAAACAAAAACCTGGGCTCAGGTTATTTCTATGAAATTATTATAGAAGAAGCGAAAATTCTTAAGTAAAACGGCTTAATTATATCAAATTTAAAGCAACTACTCTAACACGATTAATATAAACTAAAGCTAGTTTATAGCAGAGTAAATGATAATTAGTATAGTATTATAATACTTCTATACCAGCCTCATGAGCAATCTTGCCACTTGGGTACTACCCTATAATCCTCATTAAGGATAATTAATCAATTGAGCTCAACATATAAATTATCGCATTTAAAAAGCACCCTTTAATCCTTCGCTATTTAAGAATCTTTACGGTTTCTAATTGATATATATCATTAATATGCCGAAATAGATCATTGGTGTAAATAGGGTGTAAATAATGCCTATTAACGAAATTTACACTATAAACGTAATGAAAAACAACAATCTAAAACACTCCTCAACCAGACTTTTTTTTATTTTAAGTTTAACAAAAACCAAAACATGATGAAACGAACTTTTGCCCTTTTACTAGTATTTGGTATTGCGCAATACGGGTTTGCCCAAATCACAGGGTCTGCGCATGATTTCAGTGGAGAAACATGGACAGTTAACACTGAGATTTGTATTGTATGCCATACACCACACAGTTCTAATACTACAGTGGGTAACGCACCCCTGTGGAACCATGAAGTGACATCTACTGCAACTTTCACTTTGTACACTGGTGGTGGAACAATGGATGCTACAACCGGCCAACCAGGTGGCTCCTCAAAGCTTTGCTTAAGCTGCCATGATGGCACTGTGGCATTAGAAAACTTTGGAGGCACAACAACTGGTACTGCCTCTGTAACAACAGGTGATCTGGGAACTGACCTCTCTGATGACCACCCAATTTCATTTACATACAATACTGCCTTAGCAACAGCAGATGGAGAATTATATAACCCATCTACACAAGATAGTGGTTTAGGAAGCACTATAGATGCCGATTTACTATTTGGCGGGTCTCTTGAATGTGGTTCTTGCCATGACGTGCACAATGCAGGATTCGCATATTTACTTAGAATAGATAATGCTGGAAGTGCACTTTGTCTGACATGCCATAATAAGTAATTATTAAAATAATTATTAATTTAAAGGCGGTATTCCCGCCTTTTTTTAAATCCTTCTTATAATAATTACCTGATAAAGGTCATGGATTATAAGGTCATTATTTTTCATATTTGAAAGTAATCGCTCACAACCAACATTAGTATTATTTGAATTATACCAAATGTAATATGAAAGACATTACGGTTGGGATAAGACTGCTTGCTGCAGTATTCTTTGTAATCACCTTTTTTTCGTGCGCAAACAAAATTCCACAGCAATCTAATCCAACAATAGTATATCCAACACCACCGGATAAGGCCAGGATACAGTACCTTGCCAGTATCAGCACATCTGAAAATGTTGTAAAGCCTAAATCTTCTTTTAATAAATTTCTGGTTGGCGAAGATCCTCCAAAGCCTATCAAAAAGCCTTATGGCATAACAATGCATGGCAATAAAATCTATTTATGTGATCTTGATATAGCTGGTCTGGAAATAATGGATATGGATCAAAAAACTTTTGAGTATTTTGTCCCAAAAGGTCTTGGTCAGCTTAAA
Organism: Bacteroidota bacterium; assembly: GCA_039714715.1. Lineage (GTDB taxonomy): Bacteria > Bacteroidota > Bacteroidia > Cytophagales > Cyclobacteriaceae > S012-113. The sequence continues at coordinate 11,067 of JBDLIU010000001.1, read as the reverse complement.
TTGCCCATCAATTCATTCGTTGATTCCCTGGGTTATCTCTATGTAGCAGACTCTAAAAGGAAACAGGTAGTTATTTATGATAATAACCTTGAATATGTTAATAGTCTCGGGGGAGCAACTGAAGATAAACCCACTGATGTATTTGTAACCTCAGATAAAATATGGGTGGCCAATGTGGCTAAAGGCGCCATAGATGTTTATCAAAAAGATAGTACTTATAAGCATCTCTACTCGATTGATGGAGGTATAAGCCAAGATGAAAAAATACGTCAACCTACAAATATCTATGTCACTGATAATAGACTCTATGTAAGCGACTTTGGAGCCTTTAACATAAAAATATATGACCACAAGGGGAAATATATTCAAAAAATAGGCAGGTACGGACGATCAATAGGACAATTTGTTAGACCTAAAGGTATAGCTGTAGATAAAGAAGGCATTTTATATGTTGTAGATGCGGCCTTTGAAAACGTGCAAATGTTTGATAAAGAAGGCAGGCTCTTGATGTTCTTTGGGGGTAGCTACGAAGGGCCGGGAGATATGTGGTTACCCGCTAAAGTCAGTATTAGCTATACTGGCCTTGAGTATTTTGAACAATACGTTGATAGTCATTATGAACTGCAATATCTAATCCTGGTAACTAACAATTTCGGACCCGATAAGCTCAGTATATATGGTTATATAAAAGAAACACCCTGACGGTAATATGCTAAACCTGGGCAATAAACATATCATTATAATAGGTATAATTTTGCTTATGTTGGTAGCATGCTCACCAACTGCCAGGCATGCTATTCTAAAAACTATTTTTGATGGTGTTCCACCTTTAGAATCCCCGGAATTAACAGCTAAAGCAGACACCTTAAAACAGGTTGATACAACCAATAAGGATTCAACAAATGTTCCTGATAACACAAAAAGAACATATTATCATCTCCCTTATCTGACAAAAGAATGTGCTAGTTGTCATAGTGAGCAACATATGGGACAGTTAGTTAAAGAAGAACCTGACTTATGTATTGAATGCCATGTTGGCCTGGCAAGTTTTGATATGGTGCGTCATGGGCCGGTTAGAGGGGGTTATTGCTCTTCATGCCATAATCCCCATAAATCAGAAGAAAAAGGTTTGTTAATTGCAGGAGGAGAAAAGCTTTGTTATACCTGTCATGATCAGCAGCTTACTGAACAGACCGTTATACATCAAAAGAAAAACAAAAAAGGAGAATGTCTCACTTGTCATAGTCCACATAGTAGCGATAACGGATATTTATTAACCTCAGATGCCTGTTATCAATGTCATGATAAGAAGGTTCGGGATTATAGTTTTCTACATGGTCCAGTAGCCGGTAATTACTGCACAACTTGTCATTCAGACCATGGTACAGGCAGTAAAGGTTTACTAATAGATGCCGCTCCTGAACTTTGCCTGGGATGTCATACGGAATCAACCATATTTATGAATAAGGAGCATCAGGTCCCCGGAATAGATGATTGTTTAAATTGCCACAATCCTCATGGAGGAGAAAATCAGTTCTTTTTAAGATAAAGTAGTTATTTGAAGAACATTGTCACCATATTACTCATTACAATCATTTGCCACCAGGTATTTGCACAACAGACTAACGAGTTTCGAGCCTGGAAATTAACAAATTATAGTGGTTATGTGGGTATTAGAGGATTTTATAGAGAACAGGAAAGAGTGCTTAAAAACTTTGAGGAATATTCATATTATCCATTTTTATATGGTGGTATTGCCTTAAACACAAACAGTTATGTTCTCCATCCTAATTTATTATTGTTAAATATTGGTGGAGAATATAATCCAGGCACCGCCAATCAACGATATACTGTCAGCCCCGACCGCTCTGAGGTACTCAATATATCAAAGCTGGATATTCAGGGAATATTCTTTAACTCCAAGCCCATGAACCTGATAGCCTATATTAATTTGGCAAGGAATCTGATTAATAGAGAATATGTATCAAGCACAAAAACTGACAGTAAGAATTGGGGTTTAAAATATAATTTTCGCAATAAAATCCTGCCTGTAACAATCAGTTATAATAATAGAAAATGGGATCAGGAGGAACTGGAGACTAACAGGAATTATTTCAATGATCAAAAGAATTTTGAAGCAAGAGCAAGTAAATCATTTACTAAATACAATGATCAAAATGAAATACTTGTAAGGCATAATGACTTTTTTAGAAGAGAAGCTAACCTGACAGAAACCCATAACATATTCAAATCGATCAACATAATTAATCGATACTACTTAGACAGGAATAAACGATATATGTTCCGGTCATATATTAACAACCTTGATCAAACCGGTACAGTTGACCAGGTCAGGTTTCAATTGCGTGAATCTATAGATTTGAAATTACCTTTTCAATTCAGACTTGGAGGATCATACCAGTTATTTGATATTCAGCAAAGAATACAGGGAAACCGTTTAAATAGGATTAATATTAATTTACAGCACCAGCTATTTAATAGTTTAAAAACTGATGCTTTTTATGATTACAGCACCAATGATCACACCAGCTTCGATGAAACTAATTTGCGCTTTGGAGGAAGCATTAATTACGCAAAAAAGATTCCTACAGGCACATTTGGATTGATTTACAGCTATAGACGTCATAACCAGGCTGTAATCGGGGACTCGAATAAAACTATACAGATAATAGATGAACAACAGGTATTAAGTGATGGGGAAATTATATTGCTTAATCAACCTTATGTAAGAATTGAAACTGTAGTCGTTAAGGATGCATTGGGAGTAATCATCTATGATGAAGGGTTTGATTACATACTTATTGAGAGAAATGGTTTTGTTGAGCTGGTTCGCATACCTGGGGGTCAAATTGCCAACGGTAGTGCAGTCCTTGTTGATTACACTACAGATCAAATAGGTAGTTATCAGTTTGTTTCAAGTTTTAATGCTTTTACAGTGCGTTTCAACATCCTTGATAATCACCTCGAATTATTTTACTCATTGTCTAACCAGGATTACTCAGATCTTGAAGGATCAGAACTTATCAGTCTGAATTATTTTGATCGTTATTCCTATGGTGTAAGAGTAAATATCTGGGCAATAACTGCTGGTGTAGAGCGTGATGACTACAGGAGTTCAATAGTACCCTATGACAGATTCTTATATTCATTAAGAATGTCGGGCAAGGCAGGTAAAAAATTGCTGCTTTCATTAAATGGGAGTGTAACAGACCAAAAGATAACTTTGGAAAGGATACCTCAACTATATGCCAGCATTTTTGGTAAAATGGTATATATGATTAAACCCAAAACCAAGCTGGATTTTGATATAGGTTATCGCAAACAGGTTGGTGAGCAAATCGACCTTGATATGATCACGGCAAAATTGGAAGCAAATACATCTTTTCGCAATTTATATGCACGATTAGGTTTTGAGGTTTATAGAAGAAATTACATTGGAGAAGAACTAAACTTTAAAGGAATATACTTTCAGATAGATAGAAAATTTTAAACTGACTGAATGATGGATAAACTTATACTCTTAATTTGGCTTTGGTCACTTTTTACAACCAGCAACGAACCCATTAAAGAATCAACGGTTAGTGTTACAGGTGTTCCTTCAACATCAATAAGTAACCCTGTTGCTATAATGGAATCAGGTAGTTTTAACATAGACATACTTGCAGATTCACTAATGAACTGTAATGATTGTCATGATGATATTCTCAAAAGTGAGGTTGTCCATGCCCCTGACAAAAAGGATTGCATGAGGTGTCATGTCTCTAAAGGAGTTGAGCACCCTATCGAAGCCCAGGCTACTTTTAAACTAAAGAAAAAGGTTCCTAAGCTATGTTATGAATGTCATGATCCAAAAACTGAGAAAGAGTTTGTTCATGGGCCCACCGGGGAAGGAAATTGTCTATTATGTCATGATATTCATAATTCTAAAAATATGTACCTGGTTAAAAAAGATCCTGTATCAGATCTATGTTACGAATGTCATGATTTGAAAATACCGGAGGGTAATATGGTGCATGGTGCAATAACAAATGGCAATTGCACAGGGTGTCATAACCCACATGATGCAGATAATGCTGAGTTTATGAATACCAGCAAACTTGACAGGTTGTGCAGGAAGTGCCACCGGCCATTGCGTAAGGAATTTAAGTTGGACTATCTCCACAGCCCATTTGAAAAGAAGGATTGCTTCAGTTGCCACAATGGACATAGCTCAAAAGAGGCCCATCTCTCAGACATAAAAACTGAAAAATTATGCTTAGACTGCCACGAAGATACGCACACTGAGATTAATGAATCTAAAACTGTGCATGGTGCCATAAACAAAGGTAAAGGATGCCTTAACTGTCATAAACCTCATGGCTCTAAGAATGTAAATATATTAGTTGGTACAGAGAAGGAGGTGTGTTTATCGTGCCATGATAAAGATATAGATGGTATAAATGGTAGTATCCTGGCTATAAGTCCAAGTTTAAAAGAAGGTAATGTGCTACACGGACCAGTTGCTTTATCACAATGCAGTGTATGTCACAAGCCACATGCCTCTAATGAGCTTAAATTGCTCACTATGAAGTACCCTTTGGAGCAATATTCTGTTGCTACTGTAGATAACTTTAGTTTATGTTTTCATTGTCATGAAGATGAACTTTTTGAATCTCCAACCACAGTATCCGCCACAAATTTCAGAGATGGCAATAAAAACCTGCATTATATACATATCAGAGGAAATCGAGGCAGAAATTGCAACTTATGCCATGATATGCATGGTGGTGAAAACAAACATATGATTAAAAAATATGCAATGTATGGTAATTGGAAGATGCCCATTAAGTTTGAATTTACAGATAAAGGTGGTTCTTGTCAAACAGGATGCCATGAAAAGCTTGAATATGAAAGAGGAGATTTGCAAGATTAGATAAATATTGAGAGCAATTCAAAACATATTATGAAATCTGTATTATTAAAGTATTTGCTTATAGTTGTTTTAATACTTGGGAGTACTGTTTCCATAGCTCAAGACAATATCGCAGATAGCACTAAGAAAAATTCATTAAAACATATCAGATGGGTAAGTCAATTTCCTTCCATGGAAAAGAGAAAAAATAAAAAAGGACTTTTTAGTCGTTTAGGTGAGTTTATAATTGGGCCCAAACCTGTTGTACTCGCAAAACCTATGGCAATTATTGCTATCAACCCGGAAGATTATTATGTACTAGATCAAAAAAGAGTCTCTCTTGCTTATATTAAGGAACAAAAAGGGAAAAATTTGAAACCAAGGTCAAAGCTTGAATTGCCACCCAGCTCGTTAGTTGGATTATGTGAGCTTCCAGGCAAAGGGTTTCTGGTAACTGATTCAAGAAACAACACAATATATTTCATTTTTTCAGATGGTAAGTCAGCATCAATACTAAACGACTCCCTTAAATTGAACCAACCAACAGGTATAGCTTACCTGGAAAGTAAAAAAGAAATTTGGGTACTTGAAACAAAGAATCACCAAATAAGTATTTTGAATTTGCAAGGCGAAAAAGTAAGAACAATTGGGTTAAGAGGAGTTTCTGCAGGAGAATTCAACTACCCCACCCATATATGGATTGATGAAAATGAGATGGTATATATTGTGGATTCCATGAATTTCAGAATACAAATATTTGACAAGGATGGAAAGTGGGTGTACATGTTTGGCGAGGCCGGAGATGCAACCGGCTACTTTGCCAGGCCGAAGGGCATTGCTACAGATTCTCATGGTAATATTTACGTGGCAGACGCCCTTTTTCATACAATTCAGATATTTAATAAGGCAGGACAACTACTATATAATTTTGGAAAACAGGGCCGTGAACCTGGAGACTTCTGGATGCCAACTGGAATTTATATAGATAAGAATGATTTTATTTATGTAGCCGATAGCTATAATGCCCGGGTACAGGTTTTTCAATTAATTAATCATGAGTAAGAAATGAGGGGAAATATTGCTGTTCTATTAATGAGTTTACTTTTAACATCCAACGTGATTGGGCAATCTGTTGTAGGTACTTTGCATGATCTATCTGTAGCGGGGCCCGGTACTATTAAAGCTCAATCCGAGTCAGAAGTTTGCATATTTTGCCATACTCCTCATGCCAGCAGGCCTGCCTCTCCCCTATGGAACAGGAACGACCCTGGTTCTGCTTATACTCTATACAGTAGTTCAACCCTCGAAGCAACACCCGGGCAACCTGATGGCTCCGCTGTACTTTGCCTCTCCTGCCACGATGGAACCATCGCACTTGGAGAAATAGTAAGCAGAACAACTGATATTACATTTAGTGGAGGTGTCACTGTTATGCCCCCTTCTAACAGAGGCAATCTTACTACGGATCTAAGTGACGACCATCCTGTATCATTCACTTATACACCAGCTCTGGCTACTTCTGACGGGCAATTAAAAACGCCAGCAAACATTGGAGTTCCTGTGACTTTAGAGAATGGAAAAGTACAGTGTATATCATGTCATGATCCACATGATAATATTAATACTAAATTCCTGGTGGCCAGTAAAGAATATTCAGCATTATGTTTTAAATGTCATGACCGAGACTATTGGTCTTCTTCTACTCATAGCACTTCGCTCTCTACCTGGAATGGATCTGGTACTGACCCATGGGCACATATTGAAAATGCATTTAACAATGTTAGTCAAAATGCTTGTGCCAATTGCCATCCATCACATACTGCCACAGGTAAATCCAGGCTATTAAAAGCCAGTACCGATGAATACAATTGTCTTGATTGTCATAATGGAAATGTAGCAACCACCGATATAGAAACTCAATCCCTCAAAACGTATTCTCACAATGTATTTGGGTACAATAACCTGCATGATCCTACGGAAGGCGCCATGATTGCAACTCCTCATGTTGAATGTACAGATTGCCATAATCCTCATGCAACAAATAATTCCACAGCAACTGCTCCATTAGCAAGTGGAGCATTAGCTGGCGTTCAAGGTATTGACCTAAGTGGTAATCCTGTTAGTCCTATTGTTAATGAATATGAACTTTGTTTTAGATGCCATTCAGATAATTCCGTAACATCTAGTTATACAGCAAGAGAACTTGGCAGTAACAATCTGCGACTAGATTTTGCAACCACAAATGTTTCGCATCACGCTGTAGTAGGGCCAGGTAATAATCCAAGCCCAAGAGGCTTAATAAATGGTTACACTGCTTCAAGTCAGGTATACTGTACAGATTGCCATGCCAGTGATGGTGATCTATCTGTACCTGCAGGACCTCATGGATCTATTTATCCACGGATATTAAAAGCTAATTACAATATGGATAACAATAAATATCTCAGTAAGGCACCCACAGCAGCAGAATTAGCCACAGAATTTGCATTATGTGCTCAATGTCATGATATGGATGTTATCTTAAACATTCATGATATGAAACAAGGACATTTTCTTAAGTATTTGTCATGCAATGCATGTCATGATCCACATGGATATCCGGGAGGTAATACATTGAACAATTCATACTTAATAAATTTGAGTACTGCTGTTTATAGCCCTGGTTCATATTACGAATTAATTTCACCAGGTACGGGAACATGTAATATTGAGTGCCATAACGCAAGGGATGGCATTCATCACACTATACCCAATACTAGAAGTTATTAACATGTAAAGTATATTCTATTATAAATAAACCAATATAGATCATATTCCATTACGTTTTAAAAAATGATATTTGATAATAAATAAATCTTAATATAACGCAACGAAACAACCTAAAATTTGAACAATTATGAAGATATTTAAATTTCTATTCTCAGGCTGGTTTATGGCCTTGTTATTATCTGTATTTGCTTTCGCAATAGGTTATGCCACTTTTGTCGAAAACGATAATGGAGCAATTGCTGCTAAAATGGTGGTTTATAATGCTAGGTGGTTTGAAATATTACTAATCCTTATGGTTATAAATTTCTCTGGAATGATTGTCACCAAGCATCTATACCTGAGAAGCAAATGGAATATCCTTATCATGCATATTGCATTGATAATAATAATAATTGGTGCAGGTGTAACCCGGTATTTTGGATATGAAGGCCAGATGCACATCCGGGCTGAACAAACTTCCAGCGTATTCCGGTCTACAGAAACCTATCTGGAAATTCAATTCGGTGAGGAAGATCATTCTAAAACACTAAGTGAAAAAGTATTTTTGGCCAGTGGAGTTGACAACCTTTTTAACCAGACATATAATTGGTCAGATAGAGCTTTTGAAATATCAGTTTTAAAGTATTATCCCAATGCAGCAGAAAAATTGGTTGAAACTGAGGAGGGAGATTCGTATATCAGCATTGTTGCAGGTGGTAAAGATGGAAGACATGAAATAGTACTAAAAAAAGGCGACTCGAAAATAATTCATGATTTTGGTATCAGTTTTGGTGATACCACTAAAGCAAAATATATTCAGATAATCGAAAAAGATGGTGAATTATTAATGAGATTTCCTGAGCCTATGAATGTAAATAGCTCAAGCATGGAGGATGAAAATACACCTTTCCAAATTGAAGGTTTTAATCCTGTACAAAAAATGACTGTTCATACTGTTGGGGGTACTTCTTTTGTTATAAAGGAATATATCGAACATGGGCAGATGGAGTACCAGGCAATTACAGATAATTCAAAACAAGGAATCCCTGCTGTTAAGGTAAAGGTTAACGAAGGCGAATACATTATACCTGTCGGGCAAAGGAAAAATGTAAACATAAATGACACTCAATTAGGGATTACAGTAGGAGCTATAATGATTAAGTTACCTTTTGCAATCAAACTGAACAAATTTGATTTAGAGCGATATCCGGGATCAAGTAGTCCATCATCATATGCCAGTGAAATTACAGTCATAGATAACCTTAATAATAAGGAGTTCCCGTATCGGATATACATGAACAACATACTTAATTATGGCGGCTATCGCTTCTTTCAATCTTCATACGATCGAGATGAACAGGGAACAATACTATCAGTTAATCATGATTACTGGGGTACATTGATTACTTATATCGGTTATTTTTTACTTTTTGCAAGTTTGATTATTTCATTATTCATTCGGAAAAATAGGGTTGGAAGAATTTCGATGCAATTAAATGACGTTCATAAAAAGCGTAAACAGCTAACTACAATAGCAATGATCCTATTTATCCTTGGTATGGGTAGCCAGGTATCATATGCACAGGAGCCTATACAGATAGAAGAACACGCCAGCAGTTTTGGTAAGTTGTTTGTTCAGAATTTCGAAGGAAGAATTGAGCCAATTAACACAATGGCAAATAAAGTGCTGGTTAAAATAAGCAAGAAATCAACTTACAAAGGACTCCTTGCAGAAGAAGTATTTCTTGGTATAGTTACAGACCAGGAAAAATGGCAAAAGGAACCAGTAATAAAGGTGTCGGAGAAAGGTGTACAGAATTTGATAGGAATTGTTGGTGATCAGGCATCTTTCACAGACTTTATAAATGAGCAGGGTCAATATAAAATAAGATCACAGGTTGAGCAAGCTCATATGAAAAAGCCTGCCCTTAGGTCAACGTTAGATAAAGCGCTTATTAACGTTGATGAGAGAGTAAACGTGTTTTATTTGGTTTTTAACGGCTCTATGCTTAAAATATTTCCTATAGAGAACGACCCTAATAACAAATGGGCAACTCCTGCTGAACATCATCAACTTAAGGGGCATGGAACAGAAGAGGGAGATTTGTTTGAGAATTATCTTCAATTACTTAAGGCTGGCAGAGAATCCAATAATTATCTGAAAGCAAGTATCGCATTGGCAACAATTACTAGCTACCAAAAAGAAAAAGGTGCCAATATTCTACCTTCAGCAAGAAAAGCCAAAATGGAAATATTCTATAATAAAGCCAATATATTTAAAACATTGTTTCCGGTCTACCTGTTACTGGGCTCTCTTTTAATTGGAATATTTTTCTTGCAGGTATTTAAACCATCGATTGAGTTTAAACGCATTAATCAGACATTGCTCATTTTAATGATTCTCGCATTTGTAGCTCAAACTATTGGTTTGGGTATTCGATGGTATATTTCTGACCATGCACCCTGGAGTAATGGATATGAATCTATGATTTACATAGCCTGGGCCTCAGTTCTGGCTGGTTTCATCTTTATGAAGAAGTCATCTATTACATTAGGGGTAACTGCTATGTTAGCTGGGGTGACCCTGTTAACTGCTCATATGAGTTGGTTAAATCCTGAATTAACCAATCTTGTGCCAGTATTAAAGTCTTATTGGCTAACCATCCATGTTGCTACAATTACTGCCAGCTATGGTTTTTTAGGGTTGGGTTGTATGGTGGCTTTCCTCAATTTGTTAGTAATGATTTTCAGAACGAAAAAGAACCAGGTAAAGGTTGATCTTTCGCTTAAGGAATTGTCATTAATAATAGAGATGTCGCTAATGGCAGGATTGGTGCTTTTGGTTATAGGTAACTTCCTGGGAGGTATTTGGGCTAATGAATCATGGGGTAGGTACTGGGGCTGGGATCCAAAAGAGACCTGGACTTTAGTTACCATAGTTCTTTATGCTCTAACGCTTCACCTTACATTAATACCATCTATACGAAACGATTTTACATTTAACTTCATGTCATTCATAAGCTTTGGTGCTGTTCTGATGACCTACTTTGGAGTGAACTACTATTTATCGGGATTGCATTCATATGCAGGAGGTGATCCTATTCCGATTCCAACTTTTGTTTATTATGCTCTAGTTATAGGAGCTATAATAAGTGTGCTGGCTGCAGTAAATGAGTATAAGTTTCATAAGACTAAAGAGGTAGAAACAACCTGACACAAAAAATGCACTCCTTGAGTAAGGAGTGCATTTTTAATAGTTTTTAACTATAGAAGAGGTAGTTTATTCAGCAAGTGCCCTCATATAATTTACCACCATCCACCTGTCTTCTTCGTCATCAATTTTCTTTTCGAAATTAGGCATCTCATCTCTTCCAATAAAGCTTTTATAATATAGCTCACCATCAGTT